>NZ_JBPGXG010000003.1:0-77390 GCF_056755255.1 Monashia sp. HAY1-5C
TCCGTCGTCGGCAGCGTCAGATGTGTATAAGAGACAGGTGTGCGAGGGGTCAGCCCTCGCGGGTCAGGGGCTCAGTGGACCGTGATCTGCCCCTGGACGGGCCGGGTGCCGCCGTCGTAGACGAGCGCACCGGAGGCATCGCGGACGACGACGCGGAGCGTGTCGGTCGCTGCGTCGGTGGCCGTCAACTCGAGGCGGTAGCCGGGGACGCCGCCGACGGTGGCCGGACCGGCGAGACGGGCGGTGTCACCGGTGACGACGAGCCAGTCGAGGCTCGTCGAGGCGAGCGTCAACCCCGGCGTCGCCAGGGTGAAGGAGCCGTCGGGACGGCTCGCGCCGGCCGCGTACTGCGCCGACAGCTGGAACTGCGCCTTGCCCGTGGCCGACGGGTCGCCGGTGACGGCGCCCTGCGGCGAGACGAACCAGCCTCCGCCCGTGAGGAACCCGGCTGCGCGGTCATAGACGACGACGGTCGTCGTGCCGCTGTCGCCGTGTCCCCACTCGTCGCGGACGGTGACCGTGACGGTGTAGATCCCGGCTGCGGTGTACGCGTGGTCACCGGAGACGGTGCCGCCGCTGACCGTGCCGGACGTCGTCGAGCCGTCACCCCACGCGACGGTGGCCGTGTGGGTGTCGAGCGCGTCGGCATCGGTGAACGAGGCCGTGACAGCCGCCGTGGCACCGACCGGCGTGGCGCCCGACGGGCCCGTCACCGACGTCACGACCGGGGCCGCGTTGGTCAGGTCGAGACCGACGACCACCGGGTCGTGGTCGGAGATGCGGAACTGGTCAGGGCTGTAGAGGCTCGCGACCTGGCTCGCCGACTTGAACTCGGTGTTGTAGTCGAGCACCGACGGCTCGTCGGCGTTGACGTGCCAGTCGGCGACGCCGGTCACCTGGCGCGACAGGGACGCCGAGCCGAGCGCGTGGTCGAGGTAGCCCCACTGGCCGTCGAACACGTACGAGTACGCCTCGGCGCCGTTGCGGGCCGCGATGAGGTTGGTGAACCCCTTCGACTCGAACATCGCGATCGGGTCCTCCTTGGCGTAGGAGTTCATGTCGCCGAGGAGCAGCACGTCGTCGTCACCGGTTCGGGTCGGGTCGGTGGCGAGCCAGTCGGACAGCAGCTGGGCCGCCTTGGTGCGCACCGCGGCACAGTTGCCCTGGCCGTCGCCCGTGTCGGGGCTGTCGCACGCGGAGCCCTTCGACTTCAGGTGGTTCGCGACGGCGACGAAGACGCCACCGGTGGTGTTGTCGCGGAACGCCTGCGCGAGCGAGGGACGGTTGCGCGGCGCGCTGTCACCGCCGGTGACGAACGCGTCGCTGTTGAGCGCCGCCGTCGTGCCGACCGGCGTCACCGCGGCCGGCTTGTAGAGCATGCCCACCTTGATGGCGTCGGTGCCGAGGGCGTCGACCTGGCCGGTGCGGGCGTCGGCGTCGACGAACGCCCACGTGCCGGCGCCGTCCTTCTCGTTGAGCCGGTCGACGAGGAAGCGCTCGGCGCTGTCGGTGCCGTAGCCGTCGTTCTCCATCTCCATGAACGCGACGACGTCGGCGCCGGTGCCGCTCACGGCGGCGACGGTCTTGTGCCACTGGCGGTCGAACTCCGTGGCGGTGTTGGCCCCGCGGCAGTCCATGACCGCTCCCTGCAGGCCACCGCGACAGTTGTTGCCCGTCGTGTCGAGGGTGTTGAAGAAGTTGAGCAGGTTCATGCCGACGATGCGGACGTGGCCGTCGACGCCCGGGTCCGACTCGGGACGGAGGTTGACCGCCTCGAAGCGGGCCGAGCCACCCATCGCGCCGAGCGGACGGATCCGGTAGGCGTTCGGGCTCGCGGCGTTGCCGCCCCACGTGTAGCTGAGCACGCCCGTCAGCCCGGTCACGGAGTCGCCGCCGCGCAGCGTGTTGGCCGCCGAGAGCGGCTGGTCGCCACGCGCGAAGACGATGGGGTCGGGGTTCTGGACCTGGCTCGCGTCGTCGAGGACGATCTTGCGCAGGTTGTTCGAGGCCTGCAGCGCCGCCGCGTCGGCGCCGGGCGCGACGACGTTGGTCGGCTGGGCCAGGCGCCCGTCCGCCGAGAGCGTCACCTGGCCGAAGCGTCCGAGCTGGAAGTGCTCGGTGACGCTCATCGGCTGGGGGACGCGCACGAGCATGCCCTCGTAGCGCTCGAGGGCGGTGTCGCTCGACACCGGGAACGAGACGTCGGTCGGCGCCACCGTCTGGTTGCTCGCACAGACGGTGACGGTGCCGACGCTGATCTGCGACTGTCCCTGGTTCTCGCTCGCCGTGCCGGTGACGGTGACGAGGTCACCGAGCTTGACGGCGTTGGCATTGCTGCCCTCGAAGACGAAGATGCCGTCGGAGGTGGCGGGGTCGTGGTCACCGGCGGGGTCCTGGAGGAAGAAGCCGCGCAGGTTCGGCGAGGCACCCTCGTAGTCGCCGACGACGACGCCGCGGGTCGTCACCGTGCCGGTGCGGGCGACGGTCGCGCCGCTGCCCTGGATGACGGGGATCGGCGTGGTCGGCGCCTCGCACGGGTTGGCCGCAGCCGTCGTGAAGCGGACGACCGTGTCGGCGGGCATCGCGTCCGGCGGGTCGACCGTGTCGGCGTCGGACACCGCCGAGGCCCTGACCGTCAGGGTGCACGAGTCGCCGGTCGGGAGCGCCTCGGTGGGCGTCACCGTGTACGCGGTGGGGCCGCCGGAGGCGATGACGGTGCGGTCGCCGCCCGAGGTGCAGGCCAGGGTGAACGCGCCCTCCCCGAGTGCCACCGGTTCGGAGAAGGTCACCGACAGCGGGGCCGTCGGGGCGATGTCCGATGCGCCGTCGGCCGGGGTCGAGGTCGTGACGGTCGGTGCGGCGTCGGGCGCCGGGCCGCTGTCGATGGAGTGTGCGCCCAGGCCGTCGACGGTGTCGACGGCGTAGCCGTCCCACTGGACCGACGGGTCGAAGGCGTCGGTGCCGTCGGGGTCGCCGACAAGGACGGCGGCCTTGCGGCGCAGTGTGTTGTCCATCGTGGACGTCAGGCCGGAACCCCACTCGTTCGTAGGACGGAAGCCGACCTGGCCGAGGACGTCGAGCACCGTGCTGCCCTTGCGCAGCACGACGGCGTCGTCACCGTTCCAGCTGGCGTTCCCGGTCGTCTGGTCTGCTGCCGCGAGGATCGCGGCGTTGGCCGAGGTGTTGGCCAGCACGAAGACGTCGCCGCCGGCGACCGTGCCGGACAGGTTGGTCGTCGACGTGGCCGCGGTGGCGCCGTTGGCGAAGACCTGGACGTTGTAGTTGCCCGCGCCGAGGTCGACGGGGGCCCCGGTGCCGTTGTACAGCTCGAGGGCCTTGTCGTTGCTCGAGCCCTCGACGTACTCGCTGATGAACAGCTCGGTCGGGGCCGCCGACGCGCTCGGCGCGACGACGAACGGAACAACACCGACGGCGAGGGCGGTGGCGGTGGCCCCCGCGACCCGACGCAGGGTCGGTCGTGATGACAGCATGTGAGTCCTCCCTGGAGACCGGCTCGTGCGCACGGTCGGGGTCACCCTAGACCGGGCAGGCCCCCGTGGCGCGTCGAGCGATGCGCCCGGTTCGTGACGGTTCGGCGGCGAGCGGGAGTCCCCGGCTCAGAGGACCGGCCAGGGTCCCGGCCACGCCTCGAGGCGGCGGCGCGTCACGAAGCGTCGGGGGCTGCCGTCGACCGGGTCGCGGAAGGCGAGGACCGCCGCGAGCAGCTGCAGCGGCGACGAGAAGTCCCCGTCGGCCACGTCGACCTCCACGGGGTAGAGCGGGTCGCCGACGATGGGGATGCCGAGACCCGCCAGCTGGCAGCGCAGCTGGTGGGTGCGGCCGGTGCGCGGCACGAGGCGGTAGAGGCCGAGCCCGCCGGCGACGTCGAGCAGCTCGACGCGCGTCTCGGCGTTCGGCGGGGCACCGGGCACCTCGCGGGCCTGGTGGGTGCCGTGCTCCTTGACGAGGTGGGTGCGCCGGACGAAGGGGGACCCGAGCCCGGGACGGAGCGGAGCCACGGCGAGGTACTCCTTGTGCGCCAGGGCCGCCGCGAAGACCTGCTGGTAGGGCCCGCGCCACCGCTGCTCGGTCGTGAGGAGCAGCACCCCGGCCGTGGGCCGGTCGAGCCGGTGCGCCGGGGTCAGCCGGTCGAGGCCGGTCTCGACGCGCGTGCGGGCCAACGCGCTCTGCACGACGTGCCGCCCACGCGGCATGGTGGAGACGAAGTGTGGCTTGTCGACGACGACGATGCGCTCGTCGCGGTGCAGCACCTCGATGTCGAACGGCACGGGAGGCTCCGTGGGCAGGTCGCGGTGGGTCCAGACGACCGAGCGCGGCACGAACGGGGCGTCGGGTGCGACGGCGGTCCCGGACGCGTCGACGACCTCACCGGCTGCGAGCTTGCGGTCGACCTCGGCGGCCGGCAGCCCGGGCGCGAGCCGCTCGACGAGGTGGTCACGCAGCGTTGCCCACGACCCGGACTGGGGCATCCGGATGCGCTGGGCGTCGACGCCGTGCCGGGGCGGCAGCGGTGCGGGCGGGATGCCTCCGCGTGCCACTCAGCGCTCCCCCGCCACGGCGTCCTGCGCCGCCTCGGGGTCGGTGACGAGCCGGACCTCCACGTCGGCACCGAGGAAGCGGCCGTACCCGCCGGCCGCTCGTTCGAGCCCCCGACGGGTAGCCGTCGATAGCGGACCGAAGGGGGTGACCTCGAGGAGGGTGGTTCGCCCGGTGGCGACCCGCCGCCACGTGCCGGCCACCTCGCCGTCGACGACCAGCGTCGGCTTGAACACCATGTTGCGACCGGGCACGACGCGCCGGAGGTGCTCGGGAGGCAGGCTGACGTCGCGGGACTTGTAGCCGAGGAGGAACTCGTCCCACTGCGGGAGAAGGTGGACGCCACCGTGCCCCAAGGGTGTCGAGGCGACATCGACGGCACCGGACGCGTCGACGTGCGTCAGCCACACCTGGCCGTCGACCTCGTCGCGGACGAGGCGGTCCTCGACGAGAGCGAGCGCCTCACGCGTCAGGCCCAGCGGCTTGAGCAGCCAGCCGGCGAGGTCCTTCTCGATGACGGGCCCGTGGCCGCGCACGTAGCGCTCGGCCATCGTGGCCAGTCCCTCCTCGCGGGACGGCTTGCGGGAGTGCGGAACCCAGCTGTCGACGAGGACGAAGCTCGGCTGCCGGCCGATGACCGGTCCCTGGCAGAGCAGGCCCGTCATGCAGTGGTGCCCGACGAGGTGGTAGGCCCGCTGCTCGGTGGGGTCGAAGCCGTGCTCGACGAGGAGCGCGATGACGTCCGGACGGCTCATCGGCCCGGTCAGGTGCTCCTCGAAGAGCTGCCCGGCGCGGTCGACGTGCTCGTCGGTGATGCCGAGCTGCCGGTAGCGGGTGGCGAGCGCGGTGCCTCGGGGGGTCGCGAGCAGCCGGCACATCCACCGGGCGTCCTCGGCCGGCACCCAGTGGATCGTGCCGCGCATCGGCCACGTGCGCACGACCTCGCGCCGGTGCACCGCCTCCTCGACCTGCTCCAGCGTCAGGCCCGAGCGCACGCCGAGCGACCAGGCCCCGCTGCCGTAGTCCTGCGCCTGCAGCGCCCCCAGACGGCGGGTCACCTCGAGCGCGCTCACGGACGTCGACGCGTCGCCGAGCGTGGGGGCCAGGCCGAGCGCGGCGAGCCGGGCGCGACGCAGCCGGCGCCGGTCCGCGACCTTCACGCTGCCCCCACTCCCCCGACGCCGGCCCGGTGCCTCAACCGAGGCAGGCCGGCCCGAGCAGGGCCTTGAGGTCGCCGAAGAGCGCCGACGTGGCGGTGACCCGCAGCGAGTCGTCGAGCGACATGAGCACCGACCGCCCCGGCTGGGTCAGCTTGACCTGCACCTCGGTGGCGCCGGGGTGCTCGCCGAGGACCCGTTTGAGGCTCTCGGCGACGGCGGGCGTCGCGCGACCGAGCGGCAGGGTGACGACGACGGGGCCGCGCGGGCCCTCCTTGATGTCGGGGATCGTCAGCTCCTGGGCGAAGATCGAGATCGAGTCGTCACGCGCGCTGACGCGACCCTTGACAGCGCACACGGTGTCCTGGGCCAGCATCGTCGAGTACGTCATGTACGAGGAGGGGAAGAAGAGGCACTCGATCGCCCCGTCGAGGTCCTCGACGGTCGCGATGGCCCACAGGTCGCCCTTCTTCGTGCGCTTGAGCTGCAGGCTGGTGATGAGGCCCGCGACCGTCACCGGCGTGCCGTCGGGCTTGGCGTCCTCACCGAGGAGCGAGGCGATCGGGGTGTCGGCGTGCGCCGACAGGATGTGCTCGATGCCGAAGAGCGGGTGGTCGGACACGTAGAGGCCGAGCATCTCGCGCTCGAAGGACAGCAGCGTCGACTTGTCCCACTCGCTCGGGGGGACCGGTGGCAGGCCGGCGAACGGGTCGACCCCCGCGCCGTCCCCGTCGGCGTCACCGAAGCCGAACGAGGCGAAGAGGCTGTCCTGGCCGATGGCCTGCTGCTTCTTGACGTCGACGAGCGCATCGACGTAGCGCTCGTGCACCTCGACGAGGCCGCGACGGCTCTCGCCGAGCGAGTCGAAGGCGCCGCCCTTGATGAGCGACTCGATGGTGCGCTTGTTGCACACGACGGCGTCGACCTTGTCGAGGAAGTCCTTGAACGAGGCGAACGTGCCCTTGTTCTCGCGGGCCTCGACGATCTTGTCGACGACGTTCGTGCCGACGTTGCGGATGGCGGCCAGGCCGAAGCGGATGTCGGTACCGACGGCGGCGAAGTTGGCGACCGACTCGTTGACGTCGGGCGGCAGCACCTTGATGCCCATGTGGCGGCACTCGTTGAGGTAGAGCGCCGACTTGTCCTTGTCGTCGCGCACGCTCGTCAGCAGGGCGGCCATGTACTCCGCCGGGTAGTTGGCCTTGAGGTAGGCGGTCCAGTACGACACGAGCCCGTAGGCGGCGGTGTGCGCCTTGTTGAACGCGTAGTCGGAGAACGGGACGAGGACGCCCCAGAGGGCGGCGATCGAGGCCTCGTTGAACCCCTTGGCCTTCATGCCCTCGGAGAAGGGCACGTACTCGGCGTCGAGCACCTCCTTCTTCTTCTTGCCCATGGCCCGCCGGAGCAGGTCGGCGTTGCCGAGCGTGTAGCCGGCCAGCTTCTGGGCGATCTCCATGACCTGCTCCTGGTAGATGACCAGGCCGTAGGTCATGCCGAGGATGGGCTCGAGCGCCTCGACCATCTCCGGCTGGAGCTTGCCCTTCAGCTGGGGGTCGAGGGGGATGAGCTCCTGCTTGCCGTTCTTGCGCAGGGCGAAGTTGGTGTGCGCGTTGACGCCCATCGGCCCGGGCCGGTAGAGCGCGAGGGCGGCGGAGATGTCCTCGAAGTTGTCGGGCTGCATGAGGCGCAGCAGGGCACGCATGCCGCCGCCGTCGAGCTGGAAGACGCCGAGGGTGTCGCCGCGACCGAGCAGCTCGTAGGTGGCCGCGTCGGTCATGTCCTTGGACAGGGCGTCGAGGTCGATGTCCTCGTCGCGGTTGGTCTTGATGTTCTCGATGGCGTCGTCGAGGATCGTCAGGTTGCGCAGGCCGAGGAAGTCCATCTTGACCAGGCCGAGCGACTCGCAGCTCGGGTAGTCGAACTGGGTGATGACCTGGCCGTCCTGCAGCCGCTTCATGATCGGGATGACGTCGATGAGCGGCTCGCTGCTCATGATGACGCCGGCCGCGTGCACGCCCCACTGGCGCTTGAGGCCCTCGAGGCCCTTGGCGGTGTCGACGACCTCCTGGAAGTGGGTCTCGGTCTGCACGAGCGCCCGGAAGTCGACGCCCTCGTTGTAGCGCTTGTGCTCGGGGTTGTAGATCTCGGCGAGCGGCACGCCCTTGCCCATGACGTCCGGTGGCATCGCCTTGGTCAGCTGCTCACCGACGCTGAACGGGTGGCCCATGACCCGGGCGGCGTCCTTGACCGCCTGCTTGGCCTTGATGGTGCCGTACGTGACGATCTGCGCGACGCGCTCCGAGCCGTACTTCTCGGTGACGTACCGGATGACCTCACCGCGCCGGCGCTCGTCGAAGTCGACGTCGAAGTCGGGCATCGACATGCGCTCGGGGTTGAGGAACCGCTCGAAGATGAGGCCGTGCGGCACGGGGTCGAGGTCGGTGATGCCCATGGCGTAGGCGCACATCGAGCCGGCACCCGAGCCGCGGCCCGGGCCGACGCGGATGCCGTTGCGCTTGGCCCAGTTGATGAAGTCGGCGACGACGAGGAAGTAGCCCGGGTAGCCCTTGGAGACGATGACGTCCTCCTCGAAGGCCGCCTGCTTGCGGGCGTAGTCGGGCACCCCCTCGGGGAAGCGGCGCTGGAGGCCGGTCTCGACCTCCTTGATGAACCACGACGTCTCGTCCTCGCCCTCGGGGCACGGGAAGCGCGGCATGAAGCGTCCCTCGCCCTCGGTGAAGGACACCTCGCAGCGCTCGGCGATGAGCAGCGTGTTGTCGCAGGCCTCGGGCAGCTCGCGCCAGAGGTGGCGCATCTCCTGGGCCGACTTGAGGTAGAAGTCGTCGGCGTCGAACTTGAACCGGTTGGGGTCCATGAGCGTCGAGCCGGACTGGACGCACAGCAGCGCGGCGTGCGCCTTGGCGTCCTCCGCGCGCGTGTAGTGCAGGTCGTTCGTCGCGACGAGCGGCAGGCCGAGGTCGCGCGCCAGGCGGATGAGGTCCTTCTGCGTGCGCCGCTCGATCTCGAGGCCGTGGTCCATGAGCTCGACGAAGACGTTGTCGGCGCCGAAGATGTCGCGCAGCTCCCCGGCGACCTCGCGCGCCTCGTCGTACATGCCGAAGCGCAGCTTGGTCTGGATCTCGCTCGAGGGGCAGCCCGTGGTGACGATGAGGCCCTTGCCGTACGTCGAGAGCAGCTCGCGGTCGATGCGCGGCCACTTCGTGTACACCTGGTCCAGGCTCGCGATCGAGGACATGCGGAAGAGGTTGTGCATGCCCTCGTTGTTCTCGGCGAGCATCGTCATGTGCGTGTACGCGCCGCTGCCGGAGATGTCGTCGCGGCCGCCGTCGCCCCAGCTGACCTTGGTGCGGTCGGTGCGGTGGGTGCCCGGCGTGATGTAGGCCTCGACGCCGATGATCGGCTTGACGCCGGTGCCCTGGGCTTTCTTCCAGAACTCGTACGCACCGAAGATGTAGCCGTGGTCGGTGGTGGCGAGGGCCGGCATGCCCATGCGCGCCGCCTCGGAGAACAGGTCGCCGATGCGCGCCGCCCCGTCGAGCATCGAGTACTCCGTGTGCACGTGCAGGTGCACGAAGCTCTGGTCGTTGCGCGGGGCGGGCTGGCTCGACATCGTGGACGAGTCTAAGCCCGGCCACCGACGGCCCCGGCGCGTCGCCCGACGTGTCGCACGAGGTCCGACGACGGGTGTCCCGGCCGCTCGTGCCGGTGGCCCGCGAACCGACCGGCGCGCCGCGGTGTAGAGGACACGTCGGGGCGCGACGATGGTCGGGTCCGCAGCCCCCGCCGAGCGGATGGAGACAGGGATCAGCACGATCGACCGCAGGACGGACAGGTCCGGGGACCCGGGCGGCAGGCCGGCAGGGGCTGCCGCCGAGGACGCCGCCGGCCGCGCCTCCGACCACGCCGCCGAGGAGGCCGCGGCCCTGGCTCGGGTGCGCGCCGGCGACCCCGGTGCGTACGCGGTCCTCGTCGTGCGGCACGCCCCCGTCGCCAAACGGCTCGCCGTGCTGTCCGGCGCCGGGGACGAGGCCGACGACGTGGTCCAGGAGGCGTTCGTCAAGGCCTATGCGGCGCTGCCCCGGTTCCGGGACGGCGCCGGGTTCCGGCCGTGGCTGCTGCGGATCGTCGTCAACGAGACCCGCAACGCGCTGCGCGGCCGGTCCCGTCGCGCGCTGCGCGAGCTGCGGGTCGCCGTCCGAGAGGCCGCGGAGGGGGGCCGCGGCGACCCGGTCGATCCCGCCGAGGCGGCCGTGGGCGCCGACCGCCGCGCCGGTCTGCTCGAGGCCCTCGACGCCCTGCCCCTCGACCTGCGAGAGGTCGTGACGTGCCGCTACCTGCTCGAGCTGTCCGAGGCCGAGACGGCCACGGTGCTCGACGTGCCCGCGGGCACCGTCAAGTCCCGGCTGCACCGCGCCCTCGCCGCCCTCCGGGAGGTGCTCACCGATGCCTGAGCCGCACCACCGCACGGGACCGGACCCGGGCTCCGGGCTGGAGCGCGAGCTCCTCGAGCTCGGCCGGCTCCTCGTGACCGACCCGCCACGAGAGGACCTCGCCGCGTCGGTCCTCGCGCGGGTCACCGCGCCCGCGGAAGGGCTCGGTCGCCCCCGACCGGCGCGGCGTCGGCTGGCCTGGGCCGTGGCAGCGGCCGTCACCCTGGCGCTCGCCCTGGTGCCGCCGGTCCGGGCGGCGGTGGTCGAGCTGCTGCGCCTGGGCGGCGTCGTCGTCCGCGAGGTGCCGCGCCCCAGCGCCTCGGCGCCGGACTCCCCGCGGCCCACCTCGTCGGCCGGGTCCGGGACGGCCACGGCGTCGGGCACGCCGGTGACGCTCGAGGCGGCCGCGCGCGCCGTCGGCGCACCGGTCGCGGTCCCGGCTGCCCTGGGGCAGCCCGACACGGTCGTCCTCGCCCACGGCGGGCGGGTCGTCGAGCTGGCGTGGGGACCCCGTGCCGCGACGAACGGCGTGCCGACGCGCCTCGACGTCTTCGTCGGGTCGCTGTCGTGGGGCTACCTCAAGACGGTGTGGGACGCCGTCACACCGACCTGGGTGTCGGGCCACGACGCGCTGTGGTTCGGTTCCGCGCACCGCATCGAGTGGGTGGACCGTTCCGGCAGCACGCATGCCGAGCAGCCGCGCCTCGCCGGTCCGACGCTCGTCTGGGTGGTTCCCTCCCCGGGTGGCGAGGTGACGTACCGGCTCGAGGGGCCGGCCGACCTCGCCACGGCGCTGCGCGTCGCCGGCTCGGCCGGCTGAAGGGCCCCGCGACCCCGACCCGAACCGACGGTGCTCCGGCGGTGTTGACGTACTGACGCCCGGACGCCGCCGGGCCCGCCCGAGGAGGAAACCGTGAAGAGACCGCGCATCCCAGCCGTGCTGTCCGCCGCCGCCGCCGCTGCGGTCGCGATGCTCGTCGTGCTCGTCGGCGCCGCGGCCCCGGCCTCGGCCGGAGGACCCACGTCGGTGATCGTCGTCCAGTACGCCGGCTCCAGGGCCGCGGCGGCCCTGACCGGCAGCCCCGTCTACGCCGACCTCGAGCGAGCGCTCTCGCCGTACGACCCGCCGCGCGGGGAGCGCACCGCGACGGCATCGTTCATGGGCACGACCCTGCGCCTGACGTGGCTCATCCACGACGTCACGCCGTGGCGCATCGACGGCGTCGTCATCGACGGCAACGAGGTGTGGGTCGAGACCGCGATGAGCACCAACGGCACCGAGGACCTCTTCTCGATCCCGTCGGTGCGCCACCGCCCGGCCGACTCCGCGCTGCTGCTGCGGACGCTCCGCTCGCTCGGTGTCCTCGGTGACGCGCCCCGGGGCGCGGCTGCCCCGTCACGCTCGACCGCCACGCCTGCCACGGCATCCGCGCCGGCCACGGGCACAGCCGGGCTCGGCCGGGCGGCGACGGCAGGGCTGGCCGGGCTCGCGCTCCTCGTCGGCGTGGTCACGGGCCTCGCCGGTGCCCCGACGCTGCGGCGCCTCCGCTCCCCGCGGCACCCCTCCGCCGCGGGGGACGCCGGAGCACCCCCGCGTCCGGAGCCGGTCGGCTTCTCGACCGACCCGGACCAGGGCAGCTCGCCCCGGCAGAGCCCGCCCCGACCTTCACTCTCCGGTCGAAGCTGAGGTTCTCAGAACGTCGCGGCGACGTCGAGGGCGTGCTGGAGGTCGTCCGGGTAGGGGCTCTCGAAGTGGACGTACTCACCCGTACCGGGGTGCTCGAAGCCGAGGCCGACGGCGTGCAGCCACTGCCGGTCGAGGCCGAGCCGGGCCGCGAGCCTGGGGTCGGCACCGTAGAGGGGGTCACCGCAGCACGGGTGGTGGAGCGCGGCGAGGTGGACCCGGATCTGGTGCGTGCGCCCGGTCTCGAGATGGATCTCGAGGAGGCTCGCGTGCCGGAACGCCTCGAGCACCTCGTAGTGGGTCACCGAGGGCTTGCCCGTGCTCATGACGGCGAACTTGAACTCGGCGCCCGGTCGCCGCCCGATCGGCGCGTCGACCGTGCCGACGAGCGGGTCGGGCAGGCCCTGGACGAGCGTGTGGTAGGTCTTGTCGACCTGCCGGCTGCGGAACAGGTGCTTGAGCCGGCTGTAGGCGTACTCGCTCTTGGCCACGACCATGAGTCCGGACGTGCCGACGTCGAGCCGGCTGACGATGCCCTGCCGCTCGGGAGCACCTGACGTCGAGATGCGGTAGCCGGCCGCGGCGAGGCCCCCGACGACGTCGGGCCCGGTCCAGTTGAGGCTCGGGTGGGCGGCGACGCCGACCGGCTTGTCGACGACGACGAGGTCGTCGTCGTCGTGGATGATGCGCATGCCCGGCACGGGTTCGGCGACGACCTGCAGGCTGGGGCTGGCCTCCGCCCGCGGCAACGACACCTCGAGCATCGCCCCGGCCACGAGACGCTCCGACTTGCCGACCGACCTGCCGGACAGGGCGACGTGCCCCGCCGAGGCCAGCTCGGCGGCCTTGGTCCGGGACACCCCGAAGAGCCGGGACACGCCGGAGTCGACGCGTTCGCCCTCGAGCCCGTCGGGCACGAGGACGGCGCGGGCCTCCCCCACGGGCAGCGCCTCAGTCATCGCCGCGCTCCCGACCCGACGCCTCGGCCGCCTCGGCCGCCTCTGCCGCCTCGGGCGCGTCGGCCGCCTCGGCGGCGCGCTTGTCCCGCTCACGTCGCCCGTCGACGCCGATGCCGAGCATGGCCAGGATCACGACGAGGCAGGCCGCGCCGACGATCCAGATGTCGGCCACGTTCCCGATGAACCAACGGTTGTAGTCGATGAAGTCGACGACGTGCCCCTGACCACCGCCGGGCGGCCGGACGAACCGGTCGGTGAGGTTGCCGACGGCCGCCCCGAGCAGGAGCCCGAGGGCCAGGGCCCACGAGCGGGAGCCGAGGTCGCGGGCGACGACGACGATGGCGACGAGCACCGCGAGCGCGATGCCGGTCATGACCCACGTGTTGCTCGCCCCGAGCGACAGCGCCGCCCCCGGGTTGCCGATGAGCTTGAAACGGATGACCTCGCCGATGAACGGCCGGGGGCTGCCGTCGGCCAGGGTCGCGAGGGCGACAGCCTTGGTGACCTGGTCGCTGGCGTAGGCGAGGACGGCGACCGCGGCGAGCATGGCGAACAGCCGCCTCCGGCGCGTCGAGGTGGGACGCGGGGACGAGGCCCTCGCGGTGGGCGGTGCGGTGTTCTCGGTGCTCACGGTCTCTCGGTCGGACGCGACGCCGGCCCTCGCTCGCGGACGAGCGAGGGGCGGCGCCGCGTCCCGGGTCGGTGCGTCGGCGTGCCTCAGCCTGCCGGCGGCGTCGTTCAGTGGCGGTCCTGCTTCTCCTGGCATGACAGGCACAGGGTCGCACGCGGACGGGCCTGCAGTCGAAGCTTGCCGATCGGGTTGCCACAGTTCTCGCACACGCCGTACGTGCCGGCCTCGAGCTGCTCGAGCGCGTGCTCGGCCTGCAGGAGCCCGGCGCGCGCGTTCGCGGCCACCGACATCTCGTGCTCGCGCTCGGCCGTCTTGGCGCCGGCATCGGCCTGGTCGTCGCCCGCTCCGTCGCCCGACGAGCGCAGGAAGCTGTCGAGCTCCTCCTCGGCGATCTTCAGCTCGACGCGGTGCTGCTCGATCTCCTCGAGGAGGACGCCGCGGACCTCCGCGATCTCGTCCTCGCTCCAGGGGCTCTCGTCGTCCTTGACGCGCAGCGTCTCGGCGATCTTCTTCGCGCTGGTGCGCGAGGTTCCGGTCCTGGCCCGCGTGCTCGCGCTCGTCGCGCTCGGGGTGCCGGTCGTGGGGCTCGTCGTCACTGCTGCCTTCTCGGGTCGTGGGGCCGTCTTCGCGGACGGCCGGGTGGTCCTCGCGCTCTGGCGCGCCGGAGTCGTCTTCGTCGTCTTCGTCGTCTTCGTCGTCTTCGGAGTCGTCGTCTTCGGAGTCGTCGTCTTGGTCGTCGCGGTCCTGGTCGTCGCCTTCTTCGTCGCGCCCGTCTCGGGGGTCGCTCTCGGGGCCGGGCTCGTGGCCGTGGCCTTGTTCGCGGCGCTCTTCTTGGCCGTCGTCGCGCTCTTCGTCGCGGACTTCTTCGGGGACGAGGTCGCTGCGTTCTTCGCGGACTTCGTCGTTGCGGACTTCGTCGCAGTCCGCCTCGCGGCGGTCTTCGTCGCGGACTGTCTCGCAGTCTGCGTCGCGGCAGGTTTCGTCGTGGACCGTTTCGCGGTCTTCTTCGGGGCAGGCTTCGTCGCGGACGTCTTCGCGGCGGTCCTGCTCGGGGTCTTGCTTGCGGTCTTGCTTGCGGTCTTGCTTGCGGTCTTGGTCGAGGTCTTGCTAGCGGTCTTGGTCGACAGGCCCCTCGTCGTCCTCGCCGCGCTCTTCTCCGCCGTCGTCGCGCTCTTCGTGCTCTTCGTCGTGGTCGGTCTCGCCGTGGACTTCGCCGTGGACTTCGCAGGGGACTTCGCCGGGGTCTTCGCGGCGGGCCTCGCGGCGGGGTTCGCTGCCGTCCTCGTCGCGGGCGCCGTCGTGGCCTTGGCGGTCTTCCGGGTCTTCGCGGGCGTCGGGGCCGCGGTCGTCTGCGCGGGGGTCTGCCTCGTCGCCTTCGTCGCGGCGGCCCTGGCCGTGCGGCCCACTGCCGACACCGCCCGCTTGGCCGCGGACGTCACCGCCGCCGCCGTCCTCTTCGCCGCCATGGCGTCCACCTCCGTCGCTCGTGCTGTCGACGTTGCAAGTGCGGCTGACAATAAGCCCCGCGCGGGTCCGGCACAAACACGAAACGCTACGGGAGGCAAGAGTCGTCCTGGGCACACAACGCGGGCCGCCCGGGATGGTTCCCGAGCGGCCCGCGTGCGTCTGTCGAGGAGGGTGAGAGCGCGCCTCAGCCCTGGGTGTCACCGGCGCCGGCGTGCGCCGGCTCCTGGACGCTGGCGTCGAGGTCCTGCAACTGGCTCTCGATGTAGGACTTGAGGTTCGAGCGGTAGTTCTTCTCGAACCCGCGCAGCTCGCTGATCTTGCGGTCGAGCAGCGACTTCTGCTTGTCGAGCTCCTCGAGCAGCTGGGCCTTGCGCTGCTGCGCCTCGGCGACCATGCCCGTCGAGCGCTCGCGCGCCTCGGTCAGCATCTCGTCCCGCTTGGTCGCGGCGTCGGCGAGGATCTGGTCGCGCTGGGAGGTGGCCTCGGCGATCATCTGGTCACGCTGGGCCGCGGCTGCCGCCGCGAGCTGCTCGGCCTGACGCGTGGCCTCCTCGTGACGGGCCTGCCCGGCGTTGACGAGCTCGTCGTGCCTGGCCTGGGCCGTCGCGATGAGCTCGCGGTGACGGTTCTCGGCCTCGGAGATCAGCTCGTTGCGACGCGTCTCACCCGCGGCGACGTGCTCGTCGTGGAGGCGCTGTGCCAACGCGATGACGCCGGCGGCGTCGGTGGTGCCAGCGGGCGCAGCAGCGGCTGCCGCGGCAGCGGGCTGGATGCGGGCGGCGGCCTCGGCGTCGGAGTTCGCGCGGGCGGCACGCTCCTCGGCGGCGCGGGCGTTCTCCTGCGCCTTGGTCATGCGGGCCTCGACCTCGCGGGCGCTCTCCTGGGCCTTGGCCAGCCGGGACTCCGCGTCGGCGACCTTGGTGTTGAGCTCGTTGAGCTTGGCCTGGGCGTCGTTGAGGGCCTTGGAGTCGACGGCCGCCTTCGCGGCGGCCTCGGCGCGCTCGGCCTCGGCCCGTGCGCGCTCGATGCGCTCCTTGGCCTGGCGCTCGGAGTTGTCGGCCTCGGCCTTGGCCTTGGCCGCACGGTCCTGGGCTGCCTTGAAGGCGCGCTCGGCGTCCTGGATCTTGGCGGTGAGCCCGCCGAGCTTGGCGTCCTCACCGGGACGGCCGACGACCGGCATCGCGGCGGTGGCGCCGTCCGCGCGGACCGCCGTCTGGTTCTTCGACGCGCGGCAGTCGTTGAGCTGCTTGAGGTAGTCGTCGCGCTGCTCGATGAGAGAGCGCATCTCGGCCACGATCTCGTCGAGGAAGTCGTCGACGTCCCGCTCCTCGTAGCCCCGGCGGAACTGCGTGGTCTGGAAGTGCTTGTTGAGCACCTGTTCCGGCGTAAGCGCCATGTCTCACCTCGATGCAGACGTAGTGGTTCGGGTCCAAGGTATCTAACGTTCCGGTCACGAACCAAAGCCGTGCCCCGCGGTGCGCGCCGCAGGCCACGGCCCGCCCGCAGCGGCGCGCCGCCGACGGTCCGCTAGAAGTAGCTGGGGACGTTGAGCGCGAGCGAGGTCAGCAGCATCAGGACGAGGAAGCTCAGGTCGAGCCGGACGCCGCCGAGGTTCGGCGACGGAATGACCTTGCGCAGCGCCCGCAGGGGTGGGTCGGTCACCGTGTACACGGCCTCGGCCAGGACGAGCACGACCCCGGTGGGGCGCCAGGAGCGCGCCAGCATCTGCACCCAGTCGAGCACGAAGCGGCCGATGAGGGCGATGAAGAAGAGGAAGACGACCACGCCGTAGATCGTCCAGAACGCGTCCATGTCGTCAGTGTCGCCGATGCGCGCGCGTCAGGAGCCGGCGGGGTGCTGTGTGGTCACTGTGCGTCGCAGGCCGGCAGGCTCGCGTCAGCTCTGGTTGAAGAACCCGCGCGTCGACGGGGACGGCGCCTCGGGCTCGTCGGCCGAGATCTCGACGTGGGCCGGCGACAGGAGGAAGACCTTCGACGTGACCCGCTCGATGGTGCCGTGCAGGCCGAAGACGAGACCGGCCGCGAAGTCGACGAGGCGCTTGGCGTCGGCGTCGTCCATGTCCGACAGGTTCATGATGACCGGGACCTGGTCGCGGAACCACTCGCCGATGTTCTTGGCCTCGTTGTACGTGCGCGGGTGGATCGTCGTGATGCGGTTGAGTCCGCCGACCTCGGGCTCACGCACGACCGCGGCGACGGGACGACGCGTCGGCAGCTGCGTGACGGCCGCGGTGTGCTCGGGCTCGTCGTCGTAGCGCTCGGGCTCGTCGTACGCCTCGTAGTCGTCGTAGCGCTCGTGACGCTGGTCCTCCTCGCTCAGTCCGAGGTACACCATCGTCTTGCGCAGTGCCCCTGCCATGGCCGGCTCCCAACGTTCGGATCGTGCTGA
The DNA here is from genome assembly GCF_056755255.1 of Monashia sp. HAY1-5C. Taxonomy (NCBI): domain Bacteria; kingdom Bacillati; phylum Actinomycetota; class Actinomycetes; order Micrococcales; family Intrasporangiaceae; genus Intrasporangium; species Monashia sp. HAY1-5C. The sequence continues at coordinate 17,316 of NZ_JBPGXG010000003.1, forward strand.
ATCGCTCCCGACGTTACAGAAGTGACGGGCGTGAACCGAGGATTGCCGTGCCGACACGCAGGTGTGTCGCGCCGTGGCGCACGGCCGCCTCGAGGTCGCCGCTCATGCCGGCCGAGACCCACGTGGCGTCGGGATGCTCCTGCCGCAGCCGGCGGGACAGCTCGTGCACCGTGGCGAACGACGCGTCGGGGTCGGCTCCGAGGGGAGCGACGGCCATGAGCCCCCGCAGCCGCAGCGCGGCCTGCGCCTCGACCGCCGCGGCGAGCTCGTCGAGGGTCTCGGGAAGGGCTCCTCCGCGGGACGTGTCTCCGTCGAGGCTGACCTGCAGGAGGACGTCGAGCGCGTGGTCGGGGCGCCCGACCCGGTGGGCGCCCTTGGCGAGGCCGTCGACGAGCTTGGTCCGGTCGAGGCTCTGGACGACGTCGGCGTACTGCGCCACGTGGGCTGCCTTGTTCCCCTGCAGCCGCCCGATGAAGTGCAGCACCGCGGCGTCCTCGCCGCGCCCCCATCGCCCCCTGCCACCTGACTGCTCCTCGAGCACGTGGCGCACGTGCTCGTACTTCTCGGCGGCCTCCTGGTCACGGTTCTCGCCGAAGTGCCGGACTCCGAGGCCGTGCAGGAGCAGCACGTCGGAGGCCGGGAAGAACTTCGTCACCACGACGAGGGTCACCTCGCCGGGGTCGCGACCGGCGTCGGCACAGGCCCGCTCGATCCGTGCCTCGACCGCCTCGAGGGCCGCCCGCAGCTGGTCGCGCCGCGCCGCCTCTCCCTCCGCGCGCACGGCCGAGGCGCTCATGCCGTCGCCCCGCGACGCACGACGACACCGGCGAACCGGCCCGTCGTGCCGTCGCGGCGGTAGGAGTAGAGGTCGCGGTCCTCGCGGGTGCAGCCGGGCACCCAGGCGACCGGGACGCCGGCATCGGCCAGCTGCTCGACGACGCCGGCGGCGACGTCGACGGCCGGAGTGCCCTGCCACGACCGGGCGGCGGCCGCAGGGGTGACGGCAGCGGCCGCGCGGGCCATCTCGGCGGGAACCTCGTAGCACCGACCGCACACCGAGGGGCCGACGGTGGCGCGCACCGAGCGGGCGCCGAGGTCGCGCATCGCCGCGACGGCGCGGGGCACGATGCCCGACACCATGCCGGGCCGGCCCGCGTGGACGGCCCCGACGACGCCGGCAGCGGCGTCGTGCAGCAGCAGCGGCACGCAGTCGGCCACGAGCACCGCGAGCGCGAGCCCCGGCGCACGCGTGACGATCCCGTCGACGGCCGGCGGTTCGCCCGTCCACGGGCCGTCGACCTCGACGACCTCCGTGCCGTGCACCTGGCTCATGAACAGGAGGCGCTCGCGCGCCACCCCGACCTCACCGGCCAGGGCCGCGCGGTTGGACTCCACGGTGTCGGGGTCGTCGCCCACGTGGCCCCCGAGGTTCAGCCCGGTGAACGGCTCCCGTCCGGTGCCCGCCGAGCGTCCGGTGAAGCCGAGGTCGACGCGGTCGGGGACGGACCCGCCGGCGGGGTCGTCGGCCGAGGGTCCGGAACGCCAGAAGAACACGGGGCCAACCTACCGTCGCGCCCGGAGCGACCGACGGGAGGCGCCGCGTGGGGCGCCTCCCGTCGGGGTGGTCCGGTGTTCGGGCGAGGCCCGGGGGCCTTACTTGAGGAAGTCGGGCACGTCGAGGTCGTCGCTGTCCTCGAAGGTCACCTGACGCGGCGGCTGGCTCGAGCGCGGGGCGACCGGCTGCTGCTGGTGCTGCGGCACCTGGTGCGACGGGGCCTGGTGCTGCGGCGCCTGGTGCTGGACGGGGGCCTGCTGCTGGGTCGGCAGCTGCTGGGGCACCGCCGCCTGGTGCGGGGCGGGCTGGTGCGCCTGCTGGCCGACGACCGGCTGCGCGGCCGGGACGCCGTTGCTGTGCGGGGCCGCGGGCTGCGCCGGAGCCGGGCGGTGCTCGGGCTGGGCCTGGTGGTTGGGCTGGTGCGACGAGGCCGGTGCGGACGAGCGGCCCATGACCTGGCCGAGGGCGCGGTCGTCGTGGCGCTGGCTCGGGCCGCCACCGTCGAACCCGGCGGCGATGACCGTGACGCGGACCTCGTCGCCGAGGGCGTCGTCGATGACGGCGCCGAAGATGATGTTGGCCTCGGGGTGCGCGGCCTCCTGCACGAGGCGCGCGGCCTCGTTGATCTCGAAGAGGCCGAGGTCGGAGCCACCCTGGATCGACAGGAGGACGCCGTGCGCGCCGTCGATGGAGGCCTCGAGGAGCGGGCTGCTGATGGCCAGCTCGGCGGCCTGGACGGCACGGTCCTCGCCGCGCGCGGAGCCGATGCCCATGAGCGCCGAGCCGGCGCCCTGCATGACCGACTTGACGTCGGCGAAGTCGAGGTTGATCAGGCCCGGGGTCGTGATGAGGTCGGTGATGCCCTGGACACCCGACAGCAGGACCTGGTCCGCCGACCGGAAGGCGTCCATCATCGAGACGTTGCGGTCGCTGATCGACAGCAGGCGGTCGTTGGGGATGACGATCAGGGTGTCGACCTCCTCGCGGAGGCTGCCGATGCCGGACTCGGCCTGGTTGGCGCGTCGTCGGCCCTCGAAGGTGAACGGGCGCGTCACGACGCCGATCGTCAGGGCGCCGAGGCCGCGGGCGATGCGGGCCACGACCGGCGCGCCGCCGGTGCCGGTGCCCCCGCCCTCACCCGCCGTGACGAAGACCATGTCGGCCCCCTTGAGGACCTCCTCGATCTCCTCGGCGTGGTCCTCGGCGGCCTTCTTGCCCACCTCGGGGTCGGCGCCGGCACCGAGGCCGCGGGTCAGCTCGCGGCCGACGTCGAGCTTGACGTCGGCGTCGCTCATCAGCAGCGCCTGCGCGTCGGTGTTGATGGCGATGAACTCGACGCCCTTGAGACCCACCTCGATCATCCGGTTGATGGCATTGACGCCGCCGCCGCCGATGCCGACGACCTTGATGACGGCCAGGTAGTTCTGCGGTGCTGCTGCCACGGGAGTGGGCCTTCCTGAGTGGTGGTGCCGGTGCTGCATGGTTCGGGTGAGATGCGCCTGGCGCGAGGGTTCGGACCTCAACCTTAAAGGTCGACCTGAAGGTTACAGTTTGGTCACGAACCAGTGCCCCGACGGTATGCCGTGACCCGAGGCCGATCAACCCGACTCGCGGCGTGTCGCCAGGGCGATTGGGCCTTTTGCGACGGCATCTGCACAGCAGTCACACCGGCACCATCAACCTCGCTGGACCCCGCCGGCACCAAGCAGCGTCCCCACTGTGCCACGGCACCGGCGGCTCGACGCGGGAGGGTCACCCGGGTTACGGGTCAGCGCGTCACGGGCGAGTCGGGCACGCTGACGTCGATGGTGCTGCCGGGCTGGCCGAGGAGCACCGCGACGAGCCGGGCCTTGCGCTCACCGTCCCCCGGACCGCCCCACACGACGGTCTTGCGCTTCGACGTCGACGTGACGGTGAAGCTGACCTGGTCGGCGGCCGAGACCGTCACTCCCGAGACGTCGCCCCGTACCGACGCCGGCAGCGACGTGAGGGCCTGCAGGGCGGCAGCGACGCCGGCCTTCGTCACGGTGTCGGTGCTCGAGCGCACGAGGGGCACACCGTCGGGGGCTGCGTCGACGGTCCGGAAGGCGAAGCCGGTGGCGTCGACGAGGTCGACGCTGCCCTCGGGGGTGCGCACGGCGAGGACGGCCCGCCGCGGTGTGACCGCGACGACGACGGTGTGCGGCAGGCTGCGCGAGACGGACACGTCGTCCCACGCCTTGGCCGCGACGAGGCGCTGCTCGGCCGCCCCGGTGTCGACCCGCAGCAGCGGACCACCGAGGGGCACGGCCGCGACTCGGCGGACGTCGGTGGCGGCCGCTCCCGTGACCCCCCGGACCTCCACCCGCGTGGCCGTCAGGAGCCCGCTGAACCAGCCGACCCACGCGAGGAGCCCGAGCACGACCAGCAGGCCGACGCCGACGGCGGCGAGCAGACGCGGGCGACGCCGCGCCGCTGCGGCCCGCCGCTCGAAGCGGGCGCGCGAGGAGGACAGCCCGCGCCCGGCGAGCTGACGTCCCGGCGACCGATCGAGCATCAGGCCTCTCCCCCACCCAGGGCGAGCAGCACCTCGGGTCCGATCATCGTCACGTCACCGGCCCCGACGGTGAGGACGAGGTCGCCCGGACGGGCCCGGGCGGCGACGTGGCGGGCCACCTCCGACCACGAGGGCACGTAGTGGACCTCGGCCTCCGGGCGGGCCGCGAGGACCGCGTCGGCGACCAGCTGCCCCGTGACGCCCGGCAGCGGGTCCTCCCGGGCGGCGTAGACGTCCATGACGACGACGACGTCGGCGGGCGCGAGCCCGGCGCCGAGCTCGGTGGCGAAGTCGCGGGTGCGGCTGTACAGGTGCGGCTGGAAGACGACGACGAGGCGACCGGCGCCCTCGACGAGGCGTGCGGCCGTCTCGACGACGGCGGTGACCTTGCCGGCGTTGTGCGCGTAGTCGTCGACGACGACGACGCCGCCGGCCTCGCCCTTGGGCTCGAAGCGTCGTCGGGTCCCGGTGAAGCCGGCCAGGCCGTCGAGGACGGCACCGGGGTCCAGGCCCAGGCCGTGGACCGCCGCCGCGTACGCCGCCGCCGCGTTGAGGGCGTTGTGCCGCCCGGGGACGGCGAGGGTCATGGTGCGCTCGGCGCCGGCGTCCGCGACGATCACCGACGCGGTGAGACCGTCCTGCCGGTGGTCGCGCAGGGCGACGTCGGCCCCGTTCGAGAAGCCGTACGTGACGACGCGGGTGCCGGCGGCACGGGCGCGCCCGGCCAGCGCGGCCGAGCCGGCATCGTCCAGGCAGGTGACGAGCAGGCCGCCCGGCGCGATGGTCGCCACGAACGCGTCGTACGCGGCCTGGACGACCTCGAAGCTGTCGTAGAAGTCGAGGTGGTCGGGCTGCACGTTGGTCACGACCGCGATCTCGGGGTGGTAGACGACGAACGAGCCGTCGCTCTCGTCGGCCTCGACGACGAATACGTCGTCGCGGCCGTCGTGGGCGTTCGTGCCGTGCTTGGCCAGCTCGCCGCCCACGGCGAAGGACGGGTCGAGGCCGCAGCCCTGCAGGGCGACGGTGAGCATCGAGGTCGTCGTCGTCTTCCCGTTGGCCCCGGCGACCGCCACGGGACGCCGCCCGTGCATGAGGGAGGCCAGGCCCTGCGCCCGGTGCAGGACCGGCAGGCCCCGCTCGCGCGCCGCGACGAGCTCGACGTTGTCCTCACGGATCGAGCTGCTCATGACGACGGCGTCGGCGCGCTCCTGGTGCGCGGCGTCGAACCCGACCCAGACGTGCGCGCCCTCGCTCTCGAGCGCCTTGAGCACCGGGACGTCCTTGGCGTCGCTGCCGGTGACAGGGACGCCACGGGCGAGCATGATGCGGGCCACGCCCGACATCCCGGCCCCGCCGATGGCGAGGAAGTGGACGCGGCCGAGGTCGGCGGCATCGGGCACCTCCGCGCCGAAGTCGAAGCGGGCGGCGGCGAACGGCTCGGCCACGGTCGGCGTCCGGCGCCCGGCCGGCCTGCCGGTCACGCGGGCACCCCCGCCCGGGCCGCGGCGTCGTCGACCATGTCGGCGAGCCGTTCGTCGGCGGCACGCTCCCCGAGCGTCGCGGCCGCCGCGGCCATCCGCTCGAGGCGGGGCCGGTCGGTGGCGAGCGCGACGAGCTCCGAGCCGACCCACGCCGCGGTGAGGTCGGCGTCGTCGACGAGCAGGCCGCCTCCTGCTGCGACGACGTCGGCCGCGTTGAGCCGCTGCTCCCCGTTGCCGATGGGCAGCGGGACGTAGACGGCGGGCAGGCCGACGGCGGTCAGCTCGCAGACGGTGTTGGCCCCCGCGCGAGCGACGACGAGGTCGGCGGCGGCGTAGGCCAGCTCCATGCGGTCGGCGTACGGCACGACGACGTACGGCGCGCCCCCGTCGGGCACCGCGACGTCGAACTCCTTGCCGAGCCCGGTGATGTGCAGCACCTGGACGCCGGCGGAGCTCAGCCGCCGGACGTTCTCCCGGAAGGCGTCGTTGAGCCGCTGGGCCCCGAGCGAGCCGCCGGTGACGAGGACGGTCGGGGCCGACGCGTCGAGCCCGAACCCGGCGAGGGCCTCGGCGCGGCTCGCGGCCCGGTCGAGGGTGGAGACGGCGCGACGCAGCGGCATGCCGATCCGGGTTGCGTGGGGCAGCGAGGTGACGGCGAACGTCGTGGCGACGTGGGCGGCGAAGCGTGCCCCGAGCCGGTTGGCCAGCCCGGCCCGGGCGTTCTGCTCGTGGATGACGACGGGGACGCCGCGGCGCCGGGCGGCCAGGTAGGCCGGGGTGCTGACGTACCCGCCGAACCCGACGACGACCCGCGCGCCGGTGTCGTCGATGGCCGCCCCCGCGGCGTCGACGGCAGCCTTGAGCCGGCGGGGCAGCCACAGGAGGTCACCGCTCGGCCGGCGCGGCAGCGGCACCTTCGGCACGACCCGAAGGTCGAGCCCGTGCGCCGGCACGAGGCGCGCCTCGAGCCCCTCGGTGGTGCCGAGGGCCGTGACGCGCACGTCGGGGTGCCGGCGCCGGAGGGCGTCGGCCAGGGAGAGCAGGGGCGACACGTGGCCGGCCGACCCCCCACCGGCGAGCAGGACGGAGGTGGGCGAGGACAGGTGGATCACCGACTTCTGCGAGAGGACAGGGCGCGGGTGCGCGAGGGCAGCACCGCGAGCGACCGCCTGATCATCCCGCGTCGGGACTCGAGCAGCGCACGGCACCCCGGTTCGTTGCGGGCGAAGGACAGCAGGATGCCGAGGGCGAGGAGGGTCGTGACGAGGGACGAGCCGCCTGCCGAGACGAGTGGCAGCGGCACGCCGATGACCGGGAAGAGGCCGATGACGGCACCGATGTTGATGATCGCCTGCCCGATGAGCCAGGCCATGATGCCCGAGCCGGCGACCCGCACGAAGCGGTCCTGGGTGCGGCTCACGAGGCGGAAGCACGCCCAGGCGAGGATGCCGAACAGGAGCAGGATCATCAGCGTGCCCGGCAGGCCGAGCTCCTCGCCGATGATGGCGAAGATGAAGTCGTTGTGGGCCTCGGACAGCCAGGCCCACTTCTCCTTCGAGGCGCCGAGGCCGACGCCCCACCAGCCGCCGTCGGCGAGGGCGTACATGCCGTGGACCGCCTGGCCGCACCAGCCGTCGGGGTTGGTGTTGCACGCCGGGTCGAGGAAGTCGGTGATGCGCTTGACGCGGTTGCCGCTCGTCGCGACGAGCGCCGCGACACCGGCCGCCCCGAGCACGCCGCCGACGACGAAGACCCGCAGTGGGGCCCCGGCGACCGCGAGGACCGCGGCGATGACGACGAGGAACACCATGGCGGTGCCGAGGTCGTGGCCGGCGAGGACGAGCGCCAGCACGACCGCGCTGATGGGCACGAGGAAGGGCAGCACGACGTGCAGGACGCTCGACATCCGCGCGGACTTGTTGGCGTAGATGGCGGCGCCGGCGAGGACGAGCCCGACCTTGGCCAGCTCGGAGGGCTGGAACTGCACCGGGCCGAGGGCGAGCCAGTTCTGGTTGCCGTTGACCGAGACGCCGAGCGGGATGACGGCGGCGAGGAGGAGGACGGACACGACGAGCGAGGGCATCGCGAGGCGCTTCCAGCGCTTGACGTCGAACCGGCTCGCCACGGCGGCCGCGACCCCGCCGAGGACGGCGAACAGCAGCTGGCGGGCGAAGACGGTGTAGGAGGCCTTGTCGGCCAGCAGCTGCTCGACGCTCGAGGCGCTGAAGACCATGATGAGGCCGATGACGACGAGGGTCGTCGTGGCCCCGAGGATGAGGTAGTAGGTCGTCAGGGGCGACTCCAGCTTGGCGATGATCGGCAGCGACCGGGTGCCCCCGGACCGCCCCGCCTCCTCCGCGTGCGCCTCGGCGCGCGCCCGGGCCCGCTCCTTGGCGGCCTGCGCCGCCTGGGCCCGCTGCGCCGCCGACCCCTTGGCGGCCGCACCCTTCGACCGGGACGAGGTCGTCGTGCTCACCCCGTGCTCACCCCCGCACTCACGCGTCGCCCCCGCTCCCCCTGGCGTGCCGGCGGACCGCCTCCTCGAAGGCGTCGCCGCGCGCACCGTAGTTCGTGAACATGTCCATGGACGCCGCCGCCGGGGCGAGCAGCACGACGTCGCCTGGCTGGGCGAGGCGTGCGGCGTGCGTCACGACGCGGTCCATGACCCCAGTGTCCGTGTCGGCGACGTCGACGACGGGGACATCCGGCGCGTGTCGGGAAAGGGCCTGGGCGATCTGGTCCCGGTCGGCTCCGATGAGCACCACCCCGCGCAGCCGCGAGGCGACGTCCTCGACGAGCGCGTCGACGTCGGCGCCCTTCAGCAGCCCACCGGCCACCCACACGACGGAGTCGAACGAGCGCAGGGCCGCCGCGGCCGCGTGCGGGTTGGTGGCCTTGGAGTCGTTGACGAACCGGACGCCGCGGACGGTGGCGACCTCGGCGATCCGGTGCCGGTCGGGCCGGAAGCCGCGCAGCCCGTCACGCACCGCGATCGGGCCGACGCCGTAGGCCCGCGCCAGGGCGGCCGCCGCGAGGGCGTTGGCGACGTAGTGCGGCGGCGGGGGCGGGCCGTCGCCCTGGAGGTCGGCGAGCGTGCACAGCTCGGCCGCCGAGCGCTGCCGCTGCTCGACGAAGGCACGGTCGGCGAGGACGTCCTCGACGACGCCGACCATCGACGGGGCCGGGATGCCCAGGGTGAAGCCCACGGCGCGACAGCCCTCGACGACGTCGGCCTCCATGACGAGCTGCTCGGTCTGGATGTCGGCGACGTTGTAGACGCAGGCCAGGTGGGTGTTCTCGTAGATGCGGCCCTTGGCCCGCAGGTACTCGGCGTAGCCACCGTGCCAGTCGATGTGGTCGGGCGCCACGTTGAGCACCGCCGACGCGACGGCGGACACCGACCGCTGCCAGTGCAGCTGGAAGCTCGACAGCTCGACGGCGAGGACGTCGTAGGGCTCGGGGTGCAGGACCGCCTCGAGCAGCGGGGTGCCGATGTTGCCGGCGGCCGCGGCGCGCAGGCCGGCGTGCTGCAGGATCGAGGCGAGCATCTGGACCGTCGTCGTCTTGCCGTTGGTGCCGGTGACGGTGAGCCACGGCGCGGCGCCCTCGGCCGGCCGCATCCGCCAGGCGAGCTCGACCTCGCCCCACACCGGTATCCCGGCCGTGGCCGCGGCCAGCATGAGCGGGTCGTGCGGGGGCACGCCGGGCGAGGTGACGACGAGCTCGGTACCCTCCGGCGGGGTCACGACGTGCTCGGGACCGAGGCGCACGTCGACGCCGAGGATCTCCAGGATCGTGGCCCGCTCGCGGATGGCGTCGGTGGCGTCGCGGGACACGGCTGTCACCCGGGCCCCGCGCTCGGCCAGCACATCGGCGGCGGCGAAGCCGGACACGCCGAGGCCGACGACGAGGACCTCGATGCCGCTCCAGTCGGCGTCGCGGTGGGTCAGGCCCTCACGGGGCTCGTAGGTCGGGTCGAACGTCATTGGGAACCCACCACCCACTCGGCGTAGAAGAAGCCCAGCCCGAACGCGACGAAGAGGCCGGCGACGATCCAGAACCGGACGACGACGGTCACCTCGTTCCACCCGACCATCTCGAAGTGGTGGTGCAACGGCGCCATCCGCAGCACCCGTCTGCCCGTCAGCTTGAAGGAGGCCACCTGGGCCACGACCGAGAGGGTCTCGAGGACGAACATGCCGCCGAGGATGATGAGGAGCAGCTCGGTGCGGGTCGTGATGGCCAGGCCCGCGAGGGCTCCGCCCAGGGCGAGGGACCCGGTGTCGCCCATGAAGATCTTCGCCGGCGTCGCGTTCCACCAGAGGAACCCGAAGCAGGCGCCCATCCCGGCCGCCGCGACGAGCGCGAGGTCGTGGGAGTCGCGGACCTCGTAGCACTTGATGCCCGGGTTGGTCTGGCAGTTCTGGTTGAAGGTCCAGATGCTGATGAGGACGTAGGCGCCGAAGACCATCGTCGAGACGCCGGTGGCCAGGCCGTCGAGGCCGTCCGTCAGGTTCACGCCGTTGGAGGCGCCCGCGATCATGACGTTGGCGAAGACGACGAACAGGATGACCCCGACCACCGAGCTGCCGGCCAGCGCGAGGCTGATGTTCGTCTCGCGCACGAAGGAGACGAGCAGCGACGCCGGGGTGCGGTACTGGTCGTTCGGGAACTGCACCGCGAGCACGGCGAAGACGACGCCGACGAGCGTCTGGCCGAACAGCTTCTGCTTCGAGCGCAGCCCGAGGCTGCGCTGCTTGCTGATCTTGATGAAGTCGTCGAGGAACCCGACGAACCCGAGGCCGCCCATGAGGAACAGGACGAGCAGTCCGCTCGCCGTGGGTGGGTTGAGGGTGAGCAGGTGGGCGAAGAGGTAGGCGCCGAAGGTCGCGGCGATGATGACGGCCCCGCCCATCGTCGGGGTCCCACGCTTGGTGTGGTGCGAGGTCGGGCCGTCGTCGCGGATGAACTGGCCGTAGCCGCGCTTGACGAGGAACTTGATGAACAACGGGGTGCCGAACAGCGAGATGAGCAGCGAGATGGACGCCGCGAGGAGGACGCCCTTCACCGCGCGGCTCCCTGGACCGCCGCCGCCGCCGACGTCGACGCCGTCGGGCCGGCCGGCAGGGGGATGCCGGCGAGCCGGTCGCCGAGCCAGCGCAGGCCGCTGTCACGGCTGGACTTGAGCAGGACGACGTCACCGGGCCGCAGCCGCTCGACGAGCAGGTCGTGCGCCGCGTCGGCGTCGGGCACCCACGCGGCGCCGGGGAAGGCGTCGGCGATGGGCCGCGCGCCCTCCCCCACGACGACGAGCTCGTCGAGGCCGCGCGCGGCCGCGTGCTCACCGACGCCCCGGTGCTCGGCGGCACTGCCGGCACCGAGCTCGAGCATGCCGCCGAGCACCGCCCAGCGGCGGCCGGGCGCAGCCATCGCGGCGAGGGCGTCGAGGGCGGCGCGCATCGAGTCGGGGTTGGCGTTGTAGGCGTCGTTGACGACGACGACGCCGTCGGGGCGCTCGGTGATCTCCATGCGCCAGCGGCTCACGGCCTCGGCGGCGCACAGGCCGGCTACCACCTGGTCGAGGGTCAGGCCGAGCTCGAGGGCGGCCGCGGCCACGGACAGCGAGTTGCCGACGTGGTGGGCGCCGCTCTGGCGCAGCGAGACCCGTGCGGAGCCTTGCGCCGTGACGAGGGTGTACGAGGGCCGTCCGCGGTCGTCGAGGACGACGTCCTCGGCGCGCACGTCGGCGTCGGGGGCGTGGCCCACGAGCACCACGCGCGAGTCGAGCCCGTGGGCCATCGCGCGCACGAGGGGGTCGTCGGCGTTGAGGACGCTGACACCCTCGGCCGGCACGGCGCGCGGCAGCTCCGACTTGGCGAGGGCGATGTTCTCCTTCGAGCCGAACTCGCCGACGTGGGCCGTGCCGACGTTGAGGACGATGGCGACCTGCGGCGGCGCGATGCCGGTCAGGTACGCGATGTGCCCGACGCCCCGGGCCCCCATCTCGGCGACGAGGAAGCGCGTCGTCGGGGTGACCCGGCAGACCGTGAGCGGTACCCCGATCTCGCCGTTGAGCGAGTTGACCGGCGCGACGGTCTCGGCGACGGTCGACAGCACCGAGGCGAGCAGGTCCTTGGCGCTCGTCTTGCCCGACGAGCCGGTGATGCCGACGACGCGCAGCTCCGGCGCGCGGTCGACGACGCCGCGGGCCACGCGGCCGAAGGCGGTCTGGACGTCGTCGACGACGACGCAGGGCACGCCGTCGACGACGCGCGAGGTGAGCGCGGCGACGGCACCTGCGGCGAGGGCCGCGCCGACGTAGGCATGCCCGTCGGCGTGCTCGCCGACGCGGGCGACGTAGAGGCTGCCGGGGGCGCACTCGCGCGAGTCGGTGCTCACGGGGCCGTCGACGACGACGGTCTCGGGCGCGTCGGTGCCGTGGACGGTGCCACCGGTGAGGTCGCGGACCTCGGCCAGGGTCAGGGCGATCACGCGGTCACCCCCGGCCTCGTCGTCGGACGGGTCGTCGTCGGACGCGTCGAGGTGACGGCGGCGAGGGCGGCGCGGACGGCGTCGCGGTCGTCGAACGGGTGCTTCACTCCGTGGATCTCCTGACCCTTCTCGTGTCCCTTGCCGAGGACGACGACGGTGTCGACGTCCTCGGCCTGCTTCCCCGACCCGACCACCGCGAGCGCGACGGCCTCGGCGACGGCGCTCGCACGCGCGCCACCGTCGATGATCTCGGACGCCGTGGCGTCACCGGACGCCACCTGCGCCCTGGCTCCCTCGACGACGGCCGCGCGGATCGTCGCGGGGTCCTCGCTGCGAGGGTTGTCGTCGGCGACGACGACGACGTCGGCGCGACGGGCGGCGGCGGCGCCCATGGCCGGCCGCTTGCCGCTGTCGCGGTCACCACCGGCCCCGAGCACGACGATGAGACGCCCCCGGGTGCTCGGGCGCAGCGCGGCGAGGGCTGCGTCCACGGCGTCGGGCGTGTGGGCGAAGTCGACGACGCAGCGTGGCGTGCCGTCGCCGCCGGGGGCCACGACCTCCATGCGGCCCGGCACGACGGGGGGCACGGCCATCGCCGCCTCGACGTCGGCGTCGGACAGGCCGGCGGCGAGCAGGGCGAGCGCCGCCAGGGCGGTGTTCGCGACGTTGAAGTGTCCGGGTAGGTGCGACACCAGGGCGATGCCGCGTCCGGACGCTTGCTCGCGCAGCGTGAAGGCGCCGCCCTCGCCCTCCTCGACGCCCCAGTCGGCCCTGGCGAGCTCGGTGGTCGACAGGGTCGTCACCGGGACGCCGGCCTCGCGGGCCAGGCGCACACCCCAGGCGTCGTCGACGCAGACGACACCGGACCGCGAGCGCCGCGGGGTGAACAGGGACGCCTTGGCGGCGAAGTAGGCCTCCATCGACGGGTGGAAGTCGAGGTGGTCCTGCGAGAGGTTGGTGAAGAGCGCGACGTCGTAGACGACACCGTCGACCCGGTGCAGGGCGAGCGCGTGGCTCGACACCTCCATGACGCAGGCGTCGACGCCACGCTCGCGCATGACGGCGAGCAGCGCGTGCAGGTCGGTGGCCTCGGGCGTCGTGCGCACGGAGTCGACGTGGTCGTCACCGATGCGCGTCTCGACGGTGCCGATGAGGCCGGTGCGCGAGCCGTGCGCGCGCAGGGCCGACTCGACGAGGTAGGCGGTCGTCGTCTTGCCGTTCGTACCGGTGATGCCGATCATCGTCAGCGCCGCCGAGGGGTGCCCGTACACGGCGGCCGCGACGTCCCCGAGGACCGCACGCGGGTCCCCCGAGACGAGCACCGGGACCGCCGGCAGGCCGGCCTGCGCCACGGCGGCCTCGACGAGCCCGCGGCCCTCGGCGTCCGTGAGGACCGCGAGGGCGCCCGCAGCCACGGCGTCGGCGGCGAAGCGGGCGCCGTGGACGTTGAAGCCCGGCAGGGCCGCGTAGAGGTCTCCCGGCAGGACGCTGCGGCTGTCCAGCGTCACGCCCGTCACGACGACCGAAGCGGCGTCGGATGCCGCGTCGGATGCGGCCTCGGAAGCGGCGTCGGCGGCGCCCGTCCGGCTCGTCAGGTCGCCGAGGTCGCCGAGCACACGCAGTGGCACGCCCGACGTGGCGGGTCGAACGGTGGAAGGTGACACGTCATCCCAACTTACAGGCCATCCCGCTGGGCCCGCGCATTGCTGATGACCGTGGGGTCGCTCGCGGACAGCGGCTTGTCGGCCCACACGTGGTAGTCCAGGTTCGACTTCGGGCTCGGTGGCGCACCGGTCCGCTCGAGGATGTAGGTCATGATCTGGTTGAAGACCGGCCCGGCGAGCATGCCACCGAACATGCCGGCCGACGGCTTCTGGATGAACACGGCGACGACGTACTTGGGCGCCTCCGCCGGGGCGTAGCCGATGAAGGAGGCCGTGAAGCCGTTGTACCGGCCGAGCTTCTCGTCGTAGCGGTCGGCGGTGCCGGTCTTGCCCGCGACCCGGTAGCCCTTGATGCGGGCTGCGCTCGCGGTGCCGTTCTGCCCGGTGACCTCCTCCATCATCCGCGACAGCTTGACCGCGGTGTCCTGCGTGACGACGCGGCGCGGTGTCGTCGGGGCGGACGGGATGAAGGTGCCGCTGTCGTTGTAGACCCCTTCGACGAGCGACGGGGGCACACGGACGCCCTTGTTGGCGATGGTCTGGAAGACACCGGCCTGCTGGATCGCGGTGACCGCATAGCCCTGGCCGAACAGGATCGTGTAGCGACGGCTCGAGACCCAGTCCTTGGCTCCGGCGAGCAGGCCCGCCGACTCGCCCGGGAACCCGACCGGCGTCTTCTGGCCGACGCCGAACTTGCGGTAGTAGGCCTCCATGACGGCCGGCGGGACCCGCTCACCGATGAGCATCGTCCCCATGTTCGAGGACTTGGCGAGCACGCCGGTGGCCGTCATGTTCTCGACCCCGTGGGGTTCGTTGTCCTTGAACCGGACCCCGGCGCGGGGCAGGCGCTCGGGCACGATGACGCCGGTGTCGGGTGTGATGACGCCCTCCTCGAGTGCGGCGGCCATCGTCATGAGCTTGCCGGTGGAGCCGGGCTCGAAGGCGACGTTGAAGGCCTGGTTCTCGAGGTTGGACGCCTTGGCGTCGGCGAGGTCGTTGGGGTCGAACGTCGGGTAGCTGGCGGCCGCGCGAACCTTGCCGGTGGCGACCTCCAGGACGACGGCGGTCCCCGACTCGGCGCCGACCGCGGTCACCTGCTTGGCCAGGGCGTTCTGGGCGTACCACTGCAGGTCCGCGTCGATCGTGAGCCTGACGTTGCGGCCGTTGACGACCGGGGTGTCGGTGCGCTGCGAGCCCGGGATGATGTAGCCGTCCCGGGCCCGCTCGGCCACCGACCGGCCCGGCGTGCCCGCAAGCGTCCGGTCGAGCATCTGCTCGACGCCACCGGCACCGGTCTGGTCCGAGGGCAGGACGTAGCCGACGAGCTGGCCGAGGGCCATCGAGGTCGGGTAGACGCGCTGGGCCGTGCGCTCCCCGGTGATGCCCGGGACGCCGAGGGCCCGGATCTCCCGGTACACGGCAGGGTTGACGTTGCGCGCGAGGACGACGTAGCGGGTCCGCTCCCGCGTCAGCAGCGGCGTGAGGTCGGCGGTGCTGCGTTGGAGGAGTGGCGCCAGGACCTCGGCGGCCTTCGCGACGCCGTCGGCGGTGCAGTCACCGGCGACCTTGACGAAACAGCCGATGATGGTGGGGTCGGCGGCGATGGTGTAGCGGTCGACGGACTGCGCCAGCACCTGGCCCTTGGTGTCGAGGATCTCGCCGCGCATCGCCGGGGTCGTCTGCGTGACGAGGCGCTTGCTGAGCGCCGCCGTCTGGGTGGCCGAGGCGTCGAACGCCTGGATCCGCAACAGCTGCCCCGCGAAGATCGTGAAGACGAAGAGCGTGGCGACGAACATGACCCGCGCACGGCGGCGCGGGTTGACCTTCGAGATGCGCAGCGGGCGACGGGGCCTGCTGCGGCGGGCCGCCGGGGCGCGACGCGGCGCCGCTCCCCGTCCGGTGCCGGTCGGGTTCGGACGCCCGGTCGGACGCCCACGTCCGGTCGGACGTTCGGTCGGACGTTCGGTCGGACGCCCGGTCGCACGCCCGGTCGGACGCGGCGACGTCGTGGCGGCCTTGGGGCCGGACGTGGTGCCGGCGCCGGCCGAGCGCCCGGGCCGCGGGGTAGCCGCCCTCTGGGTACCCCCGCTCGGGGTACCCGCACGCGGGGCCCCGGCGCGGGCTGCCCCCGCGCCGGGAGCACCCTGGCGGGGGGCCTGCCGGCTCGGCGTCCGGGACGGTGCGGCCCCGCGGCCGGTGCGCCGAGGGTCACCACCTCGGGTCTGCGTCACGGGGTCACCTCGTGGTCGTGGGGGCCGTGCCCTGGCTCGGCTGCTGCGTCGTGCCCAGTGTGGGCTCAGAGGTCGCCGACTGCGTCGCATCCGGCCTCGTCGGCGTGGCGGCACCCGACGCCCCGCTCACACCGGTTGCCGTGGCGCCGGCGGCCGCCTTCGCCGCGGCCTCCTCGGCGGTGGCGACCTTCGTCGCCTTCGCGAGGACGCTGCGGACCTTCTTGGTCACCGTCGGCGGCGTCGGGCTCGTGACGATCGGGAAGGCGTTCTGCTTGGTGGCCGGCTCGGGGTTCCCGCTCACGGTCCCGGTCCGCAGGTCGACGTAGCCGCGCGTGTTCATCCGCACCATGCCCAGCGCGGACGCGCTGCGGGCGAGCGCACCGGTCGCCGAGGCGGCGTCGATCTGCTCGTGCAGGTTGCTCGCGGTGTCGTCGAGGCGCGCGGACTCGCGCTGGAGGTCACCGAGCGCGAGCGAGCCCTGGGCCAGGGCCGTGTTGAGCAGCAGGAGCGCGATGAGGCCGCCGACGAGCAGGGCGATGCACAGCGCGGCGAAGGCGCCGTTGCCGGTCCTGGCGATCGACGTCGGGATGACGCGGAGCGGCGCGGCGGCCGGCGCCCGTCGCGGTGCACGGAGCGGCCGGGCCGTGGCGGTCATCTGGCTCATCGGGTGGGTCCCTTCGTGGTGGTGCTGCGGGCGGAGTGCGTGGAGGTGTCGCGCACGCGCTCGGCGACGCGAAGGCGGGCCGAGGCGGCCCGGGGGTTGGTGGCGACCTCGTCGGCCGAGGGCTCCTCGGCCCCACGGGTCACGAGGGACAGGTAGGGGGCGTGCTCCGGCAGCTCGACGGGCAGGTCCGGCGGCGCGCTCGAGGTGGCCCCCGCGGCGAACGCGCGCTTGGTCGTCCGGTCCTCGAGGGAGTGGTAGGACAGCACCGCGATCCGGCCGCCGACGGCGAGCACGGCGACCGCCTCCTCGATGGCCCGGCGCCACACGGCCAGCTCGTCGTTGACCTCGATGCGCAGGGCCTGGAAGGTCCGCTTCGCGGGGTGACCGCTCTGGCGCTGCGACGCGGCGGGGATGACGCGTCGGAGCAGCTCGACGAGGCGGCCCGAGGTCGTGAACGGCTCGACCTCCCGGTCGCGGACCACGGCGGCGGCGATCTTGCGCGCGAAGCGCTCCTCGCCGTACTCGCGCAGGATCCGGGTGAGGTCCTGGGCCGTGTACGTGTTGAGGATGTCGGCGGCGGTGAGACCCGTCGACTGGTCCATGCGCATGTCGAGCGGGGCGTCGACGCGGTAGGCGAAGCCCCGGTCGGTCTCGTCGAGCTGCAGCGAGCTGACCCCGAGATCGAAGAGGATGCCGTGGACGGCCGGGAGCCGAAGGTCGTCGACGACCTCGCGGATCTCGTCGTAGACGGCGTGGACCGGGCGAAAGCGGTCCCCGAACCGGGCGAGTCGCTCGCCGGCGAGGGCGAGGGCCTCACGGTCGCGGTCGATGCCGACGACGGTGCACCCGGGAAAGCGGTCGAGGACGCCCTCGGCGTGGCCGCCCATGCCGAGGGTCCCGTCGACGTGCACCGCGCCCGGCCGGTCCAGGGCCGGGGCGAGCAGGTCGAGGATCCGGTCGCGCATGACGGGCACGTGCCGTTCCTGCGCCGGTCCTCGGTCGTTCATGGGGCGTCCTCACGCTCGTTCTGCTGCCAGTGGGGCTGGTGTTACTGAAGTTGCTGGTGTGACTGGTTCGGGGATAGGGGTGTGCGATGCGGCAGTGGAGGTGGAGGGTGGCCGACGGTGCGGGCCGGCGCGGGGTCCGGCGGTGCTGCACCTGGGGGCTGGTCCCCATCCGCTGCGCCGCCCGGGACGGGGGAAGTCGTCCCGGGAGGAGAAGCGGCTGGAGGCCGGCGCCTAGGTACGGCGCGAGGGTGCGGTCGAGCGGGTCGAGCTGCTCAGAAGAGGCCGGGGATCACCTCCTCGGCCGTGTCGGCGAACGCCTGCTCGGTCCGCTCGAGGTAGTCGTTCCAGACGGTGCTGTCCCAGACCTCGAGGCGCGAGCCGGCACCGATGACGGTGACGTCGCGGTCGAGGCCGGCGTACTGACGCAGGTTGGCCGGGATGGTGAAACGCCCCTGCTTGTCGGGGACCTCGTCCGACGCGCCGGAGAGGAAGACGCGCATGTAGTCGCGAGCGGCTCGGCTCGTCGTGGGCGCCTGGCGCATCTGCTCCGCGACCGTGACGAACTCGTCCATCGGATAGATGAACAGGCACCGCTCCTGACCACGCGTGACGACGAGCCCTTCGGCCATCCGGTCGCGGTACTTGGCCGGCAGGAAGATGCGGCCCTTGTCGTCGAGACGAGGCGTGTGCGTCCCCAGAAACACGGTCCGCCACCTCCCCTTGTCCGACCCGCAGGCGACCCCATTCCCACCTTGTTGCTCCACGATACTCCACTTCCCTCCACCGTCAACGACGTTTCCCCCAAAATCGCGTCCGGCGCGTCGCGTTTGCGCAGGTCAGCGGCGGTGGTGCGAAGTGGAGGGCGGCCCTCCCCCGTCACCGCGGCGTCGCGCTCTGCCCGACCTGCCCTGCCTCCCCGGACCGGGCCGGGTGGCACGCCCGGAGCACGCGGAGGACACGCGGAACGAACCAACCGGACCCGGTCGTCGTCCCGGTGGAGGAGAGTGGAGGAGGTCTCGGGCAACCGGGGAGCCGCGGGTGGCCCGCGGCCCGCAGGAACTCCCTGCAGTCACGGCACGTCGGTCACTACCGGCACGGCAGGTCCATGGGGGAAGATCACGTGACGGAGTGCGTCGGGTCGCCACGAGCGGACCGGCGCACCGACATGGGGAAGAAGCGGAGGAACAGTGACGACGACGGAGACCGGACTCGACACCACGGCCGGTGCCGGGGGGACCGACCTCGACCTCGTCCACGACGTCGCGGACCGCCTGGTCGCGGCCATGACGAGCGTCATCGAGGGCAAGGCCGACGTCGTGCGCACGACCGTGACGGTCCTGTTCGCCGGCGGCCACCTGCTCATCGAGGACGTGCCGGGCGTCGGAAAGACGATGCTGGCCAAGGCGCTCGCGCGCTCGATCGACGCGACCGTGCGGCGCATCCAGTTCACGCCCGACCTGCTGCCGAGCGACGTCACGGGCGTCAGCGTCTTCAACCAGGACGCGCGACGCTTCGACTTCCGTCCGGGCGCGATCTTCGCCAACGTCGTCGTCGGTGACGAGATCAACCGCGCCTCGCCCAAGACCCAGTCGGCGATGCTCGAGTCGATGGAGGAGCGCCAGGTCACCGTCGACGGCACGACCTACACGCTCCAGGCACCGTTCATCGTCATGGCGACCCAGAACCCCATCGAGATGGAGGGCACCTACCCGCTCCCCGAGGCCCAGCGCGACCGGTTCATGGCCCGCATCTCGATGGGCTACCCGGCGGCGCAGGCGGAGCTGGAGCTGCTCGAGACGCACGGCGCCCGCTCCCCGCTCGAGGCCCTCGCCCCCGTCACGGACGCCCCCACCATCAACCGCGTCGTCGAGGCCGTCACCCGCGTGCACGCGAGTCCCGCGGTCCGCCAGTACATCGTCGACCTCGTCGCGCGGACCCGCGCCACGACCGCCCTGCGCCTCGGCGCCTCGCCGCGCGCCGCCCTCCACCTGCTCCGGGCGGCGCGCGCCCACGCCGCCCTCGAGGGTCGCGACCACGTCATCCCGGACGACGTGCAGGTCCTCGCCGGTCCGGTCCTCGCGCACCGCCTCATCCCCTCGAGCGAGACCCAGCTGGCCCGGCGCACCACGTCCGACGTCGTCGTCGACCTCCTGCGTCAGGTGCCGGTCCCCCCGGCGGCGCGCTGAGGGGCGGAGGGCCGGCCCGTGCGTGCCCTGCGAAGCGTCCTGACGACCCGGGGACGGGCGTTCTTCGGCTCCGGCGTCGTCCTGGTTCTCGCGGGCGTCGTCTTCGGCTTCCGCGACATCACCCGGTTCGGGGTGCTCCTCGTCGCGCTGCCGGTCATCTCCGCGGCGCTCGTGCGCACGCGACGCACCCGGATGCGCATCGAACGGCACGCGCATCCCGAGCGGATCAGCGTCGGGCAGGACGCCCACGTCACGCTCTCGTTCGAGAACGTCTCGAGCTCGACGACGCCGCTCTTCCTGGCCGAGGAGCGCATCGACTACGTCCTGGGTGACCGCCCCCGGTTCGTCGTCGGGCGCATCCCGCCCGGACGCGTCCGGGCCATCGACTACGGCGTGCGGTCGCACCTGCGGGGCCGGCACCGCCTCGGCCCACTCGGTGTCCAGGTGCAGGACCCCTTCGGGCTGGCCAACCGCCATGCCGTCCTCGAGGGGACGGCCGACCTCGTCATCCTGCCTGCCGTGCACCCCCTCGGCTCGAGCCGGCACCCGAGCGCCGGCGTCGGCTCCGAGGGCGAGCAGGCACACCTCATCGCGCTGCACGGCGAGGACGACGTCACGATCCGCGAGTACCGCGACGGCGACGACCTGCGGCGCATCCACTGGCCCGCCACGGCCCGCACCGGCGACCTCATGGTGCGCCAGGAGGACCGCCCCGCCCAGCGCCGCGCAGTCGTCCTGCTCGACCCGCGCCCCTCGGCGCACGGAGGGTCGGGCGCCACGAGCTCCTTCGAGTGGTGCGTGACGGCAGCGGCGTCGATCGCCGTGCACCTGGCCGAGTCGGGATACGCAGTGCACCTCCTGTGCGCCGAGACCGTCGCGAGCACGCGCGTGACCGACCCGATGCCGGTCGACGAGATCCTCGACGTGCTCGCCGTGACCCAGCTGCGCGACGACAGCGGCGAGGACGAGATCCTCCGCGCCGCGCAGGCCCTCGCGGCCGCGGGCGGGCTCGTCGTGGCCATCATCGGCCCGCACGACCCGGTCGTCACCTCGCGCGTGGCGAGCCTGCGCCAGCCGGGAACGACCGGGCTGGCCCTCGTCGTCGACGCCCGCTCCTTCGGCCCGAGCGACGCCGAGGACGCCGGCGGCCATGTCGACGCGCTGCGCCTCGCCGGCTGGCGGGCAGCCGGCGCCGGTCGCGCCGACGACATCGCCCACGCCTGGGCCGTCCTGACGGCCGCGACCGTGGCAGGCAGCCGATGACCCGCCGGCGCTGGCGCATCACCCTGCTCGGGGCCCTCGCGACGCTCACCGCGTGCTACCCGGTGACCAGCCTCTTCACGGAGGCGACGTGGTTCGGCCAGGCCGTCGTCGTCGTGTCCGTCGTCGCCGCCGTCGGACTCGTCCTGCGCGGCCTGACCCGCTCGCGCACGCTGGTCGTCGCCCTCCAGGTGCTCGTCCTCGGCACCTTCCTCGTCGTGCGGGTGGCCGGTGGCACCTTCGCCTACCTCGTCGTGCCGACCGTCCAGACGGCCGAGGTGCTCAACGGCCTCGGCCTCCAGGCGCTCGAGACGGTCCAGCGGTACACCGCGCCCGCACCGCTCAACGACGGCGTCACCTTCTGCATGCTCGTCGTCGTGGCCGTCGTCGCCATCAGCGTCGACGCGACGGCCGCCACCTGGCGCAGCCCCGCGGCCGCGGGGCTGCCCCTCCTCACGGCCTACCTCATCACCGCCGCGAACGGCGACTCCGCACTGGCGCTGCGCTACTTCGTCGTCCCGGTCGCGCTCTGGCTCGTCATGCTCCACACGACGGCCCGGGCGCAGTTCGGTCGCTGGGGCACCGCCCGACCGGCCGAGCACAGCGAGATCGACGAGGCGGCCCACGACCGCGCCGCCCTGCGCTCCTTCTCCGGCGCGGCGGTGCGGGTGGGAGCCGCCGGCGTCGTCCTGGCGTTGGCCGTCCCGGCCGTCGTGCCGCACTTCCCGCCCCGTTACCTCACCGAGGGACTCGGGCGCTCGGGTGTCGGCGGCGAGGGCTCCGTCGGCTTCAACAACACCCTCGACCTCAGCCGCAGCCTCAACGACACGAACCAGTCCCCGGTCCTGCGGTACACGACGACCGGTTTCACGCGGCCGCCGCTGCGCGTGCTCGCCACGTCGTACTACTCCCGCGGCCAGTGGCAGGAGCTCGGCACGACGGACAAGGGCCCCGTCGACGGGATGCCCCTGCCCCCACCGTCGCAGCGTCGCGACTACGTCATCTCGGTCACCGGCAACACGCTCTCCGCGCCCCGCGTCGCCGCCCCCTTCCCCGTGGTCGCCGTGTCGATGCCGGGGACCGGCTGGCGGATCGACCCGGCGACCCGGGACGTCCGCGTCGACAAGGCGGTCGCCGACTACCAGATCACCTACGCCGACATCGCGCCGAGCGCCGCCCAGCTGCGTGACTCCGGGCCGCCGGACCCCGCCGACCTCACCGACGACGACCTGACGATCCCCGACCGCTCTCGGGCCCTCATCGAGCGGTGGTCCGCAGAGGTCACCGCCGGCGCGGACAACCCGCTCGACAAGGCGATCGCGATCCAGAACCACCTGCGCGACACGTCGCGGTACACCTACACGCTCGACCTGGGCGAGCCGCTGCGCGACGAGGCCGGCCGGCTCCTCGAGCCGATCGAGAACTTCTACCGCACGCGCCGCGGCTACTGCGTCCAGTTCGCCACGGCGATGATCATGATGGCCCGCGCGCAGGGCATCCCGGCCCGGATGGCCATCGGCTTCCTGCCCGGCAACCGCTCCGGCGACGAGTACGTCGTCAAGGCGTCCGACGCCCACGCATGGCCCGAGCTGTACTTCCAGGGCTACGGATGGCTGCGCTTCGAGCCGACGCCGGGTGCGCGCTCGGGCACGCCACCGCCGTACGCCGTCGTCGGCGCCGGCTCCGGCGGCACGGGCGGTGGCCGCTCGGTCGACGACACCGAGTCCGGGAGCACCGCGCGGCCGACGTCGACCCGGGCGACGACCACGACGACGACGGCGGTGGCGGCGCAGCCCTCGTTCGGTGACACGCTCGCGTCGGTCTTCAGCCTGCGCCACCTCGCCGTCGTCCTCGCCGTCCTCATCGGACTCCTCGCCGCGTTCGTCATGCCCTTGACGGCCTGGCTGCTGCGGGCCCGGCGCCGCCGAGCCGCCGTCACGCGTCAGGACCTCATCGAGGCCGAGTGGGAGGCGCTGACCTCGCACCTCGGTGACCTCGGCCTGTCGGCGCCGGACGGCGTCACGCTGCGCCAGCTGCGGCACCGGTACGTCACCGAGGGCCACCTCGACACCGAGAACGCCACGGCGATGGGACGAGTCACCGCGACGCTGGAGAAGTCCCGGTACGACCGGCCCGAGCGGACGACGCCGCAGGAGGCGATCCGCCTGCACAGCGACATCCGCGCGATCCGCCGCAACGTCGGGCGCACCCGCGCCTGGCAGACGCGTCTGCGCTCCTTCTTCTGGCCCGCGGCCGGCGTCGAGTGGTGGCGCGGGCTGCCCGCCCGCCTCGGCTCGCGGACCCGCCGTCGCTGACGTGAGGTCGTCGCCTCAGTAGCGGACCCGGCGGTAGAGCGCCGCGTGCGACGCCGGTGGCGCGTGCTCGGTGAGGCCGGTGGTGTACGCGGGCGCCGTCCGCTCGAGGTAGGCCCGGACCCCCTCGAACAGCTCGGGGTGGCGTTGCTCGCACCGGGCCAGCAGGCTGGCCGCCCCCAGACGGGCCGGGTCCTCGCGGAACACCTGCAGCTTGGCGACGGGCAGGCGACCGCCCAGCACCCGGTCGGCCAGGACGATGGTCGGGTTCCACCGGTCCCGCCGCACTCCCCGCATCTCCCGGGCCACGGTGAGCAGCCGGGCCCGACCGCCGGCGACGGTGTCCGGCCGGGCACGCCACGCGACGCGGTTCAGAGCCATCCACGTGTCGCGCAGCCCCGGCCGGAAGTACGCGGCACACTCGAAGCCGGCCTCCAGCAGCCGGCGGCTCAGACCCACCTCGTAGGAGTGGATGACCTGCTTCTTGTCCGGCAGGACCGTGACCCCTTCCCAGAAGGAGCGGAAGGCCTCGCTGCCGGCGGCCTCGGGCCGGAACACCATGAAGTAGCTCTGCACGTGCGGCGCGATCTCCGTGTTCGACGTCAGCCCCCAGAAGCCGCAACGCCGTCGCTGCATCCGCTTCCAGATCCGCAGCAACGGGACCGTCGTCCCGACGAAGCTGTCGTTGCACAGGACGACCTCGTGGCCGGACTCGACGTGCGCGACCTCGAGCCCGTACCGGTAGCTCATGAAGTCGTGCCCGACGTTGGGCCGCTGGACGACCTCGACGTGGGGCCGCGTGGCAGCCCACCGCTCACCGTCCCGGCCCAGGCCGCTCGTGGTGACGAGAATGACGCGGTCGCAGACGGTCGCGAGCTGGTCGACGAACCGTCGCGCGTGCGGCGCCAGCTGCCCGTCGGGGTCGAAGTGGGCCATGACCGCGACGCGTCGGTGGACGGTGGAGGGCACGCTGGACTCCTCTTTCGCTGGCAGGGCCTGCTCCGGAACCGACGCGGGGGACGAACCCGCGGGCCGGGCGGCATCCAGCCACCCGGCCCGCGTCGGGACCGTCCGCGAGTCCACGCGTCAGTCGAGGTAGTCGCGCACTAAGGACGACCGACCGTTGTGCGTGGCACGCGTACACGCGTGCGTGGAACTACCGTTGTGCGGGTCGATATTTGGAATGATTCGAGGCCCGGAAGCCCTTGCAGGAGAGGGCGATCGGGGGTTCTGCTGGTCGTGGCCGAAGGGCCGCCACCACCGCCACCAAGGAGCACACCATGACCACCACCCCGACCACGACCGCCACCGCGACGACCGCCAAGACCCCGAAGTCGACCCGCAAGGGCACGTCCAAGGCGACGACCCCGAAGCCGGCCGCCAAGCCGACCGACACGACGCCGAAGGCCCCGCGGACGCTCGCGGTCACCACCGGGACGCAGAAGTGCACCGGCCCCTGCGGGCAGGTCTTGCCCGTCACCAAGTTCCCGACCCGCGCCGCCAAGCCCGGCGAGGCCCCGGTACGCGGAACCGTCTGCCGCGCCGACCTGCTGGCGATCCGCGAAGCGAACAAGAAGGCCGCCGCCGCGAAGAAGTGACCCAGCGCCACCCTGCGCGACCGCCCATCCCCGACCCCGGGGTGGGCGGTCGTCTCATGTGTCGTCCTCGTGTCCTCGTCGCGATGATCGCTTCGTCCTGATATCCGGGGTACGTTCGCCCGCATGAGCAACGATGACGAGGTGCGCGCCGCGCTGGTCCGACTCAGTGCTGCGGTGAAGGCGTATGACGACGCGCTGGACGCGTCCTTCGTGCCAATGGATGCCCCGGTGGACACGGACGGCCGGCCGCGCGACCCACGCCGCTACATCCCCCTACAGCGCGAACTGGCCGAGGCGCAGGCCGAGTACAACCGGCTCGTCGGCATCGCGTAGCCGCGCGCCCGGGGCCGTCGGGCCGTATCGCCCGCCACGCGCGCCGAGATGCCCGCCCTGACGCCCGATCACCCCGGGGCCGGTGTGGGTTGCCCCGGGTTGGGGGTTGCGACCGTCCACGGCCCGTCTAGTGCGCAGCGCTCATTATTTGCCGCCAATCAGGTTCGCCCGTGTCATCGATGTCTTCACTTCGTGAGCGATCTGCCGCACTGTGGCGCCGACGAGCGTGTCCATCAACCACTCAGAATCGGATTTCTCGCTGCCGATCTTCCAACCGGTGGATTGACCGATGGTCAGCCAGTGATGGTCTAGAGGCACGGTCGGGTCGACATGTGCGCCGCCGTCCTTGTTCGCGACGTTGAGGACGATCGTCTTCCGTGTGAACAGTTGCCTTTGATCGTCGCGGATCACCGGATCGCCGTCCCACCATTGATCGAAGTCAAGCCATCGCGGTGGTGAAGGCGTGTCGCCCAGGAGAGGCACGTATCTGCCGCCCGCCAAGGCGACCAGTGGCATTTCCGTGAGCAGGTTGCGCGGATCGATAGGTCTCCCGCTGCTCAACCAGCGGTGCTTAGTGCGCTCCCCCAATTGCTCGAGCAACGCGTGCGAATTGCTTCGAGGCCGGTGGTGCAGGAGCACGCGGATGTGTGCCGCTAGTCGCTTTGCCTCGGCGTAGTGCATTTCGTCATACGCGCGACTGGACGCCGCGATGAAGTCCGCCTGCTCATTCATCAGGTCGAATAGTTCGGCCGGTGTCCTCGTGTGCTTTTCCCCCATGTTGCCGATCATTGTCGACCACACCGAGAACCGCCACCCGCCATGCCGGGTCCCCCGATCAAGGCGGCCGACGGCGGGGAGGCCCACGGCTAACGGGCCTCCCCGCCGTACCTGCGCCGACGGGAGCACGCAACGTCGGCGCGCGCCAGACGTCACCCGATGGGAAGGACGCACCGGGTCAACGCTGTCGGCGTGTTGCACGACGCCGCCGAACACCCCAACTGGCACGGCGGCGTCGGCGTCCATGTGGAGTTATGGCGCAGCGCGGTTTCAGCCCACCGGCTCGTTGGTCCCGGCCTTCACGAACTCGCCGACCGGTCGCCAGCCGCACGCCGGGTCGACGCACCGGATGAGGCCCTGCGGCGTGTAGCCCTCCACCGCCGACGTCCGGCCGCAGGTGAAGTGAAGGACCCGCATGGGTTCGACGGGCGCCTTGTCGTGCTGCTGCTGGCCGCTCATCGGACATTCCAGTCGGTCTCGGTGGCGCGACGGGCCGACCGCGCGGGTGGGTCGTCGAAGACCCCGCGCTCGACCAGCGCATAGGTGACGTTCCGAAGGCCCTTCTCGACCTCGGCCGCGGCGGCGCGTGCCGCGGCACGGGCACGACGGTCCATCCGCTGCAGTTCCCGGCCACTCTCGGCCTGCGCCGCGATCCGCGCCTGCTCGGCCTTGCCCTCGTCGCTGTGGATATCGGGCGCGGACGTGTCGGCGCTATGCATGTCACTCCAGTCCTGGTCGGTGATGTGCGCGCCCTCGCGGCTGCGCCGGAAGGCCTCACGCCGGTCTTCGATCTCCATGCGCTGCATCGCCTCCATCAGCACGTCGCGGTGCGTGCGGCCGATGCCCTCCGACGCCTGCCTCGGGTCGATGCGCTCTCCGCGCCGCGCGGCGGCCTCAACGCTGGCGCGGATCGACGCCTCCTCGAAGGCGGCAGCCTGCTCGCGCTTCTCCCGCTCGAGAATCGCGATTCGACGCTCCTCCCACCACATGCCGGTCCGGTACGCGAGTGCCGCGACCGGTCCCATACCGGCGAGGATCGCGGCGTCGCCGTGGAACCCGCCGCTCATCCGGACGCGCATGTCGGGCTGCTCGTAGTTCTCGTTCTCGCTCATTGCTCCGTCTTCCTTTCGCTGGTCGCACTGGCCGCGTCGACCAGCGCCCGGAGGGTTGCGACCTGGGTCGGTCCGAGGTCGTCGAGCCGGTCGCGCAGTTCGTCGACAAGATGGTCGACGCGCGTGCTGCCCCACCGGGCACGGGCCAGCCGCCGGGCCGCTTCCGACCTCGCGCGCTGCTCCCTGACCGCTCGTGCATCGTCCATACGCATAGCCTACGCGCGCTCAACACCATTCCGGCTCAAACGGATTCGTCTTCCGGAACGCGTGTTCCGCTGTGCTGCAATGGGTTTCATGTCTCATCCCATACGGCCCATGGCTGCCCCTGCCCGGCGCGTAGCGTCCCCCACACCGCCAGTTCGAGGGCGACGAGCGGCGACGCATCCGACTCCGACTTGCGCTTGTCCACCGCCTGCCCGTCCGCGAGGTCGCGGCCGTGCGCGTACTGGACGGCCCGGTCGAGTTCCGTCGACGGCTGCGGGCGCACCAGCCCGTCGCGGAGGCCGTCGGTGGTGCGCGCGTGCGCGTCCTGCATGTCCGCGGCCGTCGCCGCCGTCACGGACACGCCCTGCTCCCAGAGGGATTCGATGAGGACACGCATCGAACCGCCGCCGTTCGCGACCACCTGTCCGGCGTCGTGCGCCGCGACGATGGCCGCGACGTCGGCCGCGACCGACGTGCCCTTAAGGACGTGCGTGTAGCCCGTGACGACCCGACCATGGGTCGGGTGCGTCGCCCAACCCGCGACGACGACCGCCGTCGACGAGCGGTCCCGGGCGATGTCGACGCCGACGACCGGTGACTCCAGGATGATCTTCATGGGCCTTCTCCTACTTCGCTTTCTCAACGCCTGATTGGCGCGACCGCGACGGCCGCCGTCCGCCCGGTTGCAGCGCGGGTGCGCCACACCCCGATACCTGTCCGTCCCCGGCTCGTGGTCGAGGTCGAAGGGCTCGCCCGGCAGGACCGGCCCGCCACAGAAGACACACGGAAGCGGCAGCAGCAGCCGCCACCGCTTCCTCGCCTTCTGGTGCGTCCATCCGTACTTGTCTGCGCTCACCATCTCGCCGCCTCCCACACGTCCTCGGCGACGACACCCCAGGTGCCCGCGCCGGCCGCCCGCAGTTGCCAGCGGTTGAGATACTGCGACGCAAAGCCCGCGACCGGGTCGACGTCGTCAAGGCCCTCGGCGTCACCCCGGCACGCCGCCTCCCACTTCGCCGCCAGCAGCGCGGCACGGTCCGGTGACCAGTGCGGCGACGCCGCCCGCCACGTCGCCGGGGAACCCAGGTCGAGGCCATCCGGCGCCGACCAGAGCATGAGCAACGTCGAGCCGTCATCGATCGCCAGCGCCGACCGGATACGACCCGGCATGAGCGACGTTGCGCGCCGATGCGCCGTGCTGGTCAGCACCACCTGCGGCGACACCCTTTCGAGCGTGGCCGGCTCGAGGCCCTCCGTGACGACCTCCGCCTCGACCGACCATGCCTCATCGACGTAGCCGAGGGTCACGTCATAGCCCCAGATCGCGTCGGTGGCACGGGCCAGCCACCGGTGCTCCCCATCGTCGGCCTCGATCGACTCGCGCCCGAGCGCCCGGACGACCCGCCAGCCGCGCTCGTCGGCCCAGCGCCACGCGCCCCGCTGGATCTCCCGGACGATAGCCAGGTCTTTTCCACAATGGACGGCCAACTGCGGCTCCCCGAAGTGGAGGTCGGCGTGGGTGAGCCGCCAGAGGGCCATGCCACGCAACCGCAGCGACTTGCCCGATCGGCGTGACGCCGACTCCAGCACCGTCGGCCAGACGAGCTGACCGTCCTCGTCGTGCTCCAGTTGGCGGACCGTCGCCAGCCGCTGCCACCACCGCAGCCGCACGCCGAGTTGACCCTCCATCCAGTCAACCGCCTCCGGGCCGTACGAGCCGACCGCGGCCGGGTGAACCGGCGTCATCGCCAGCGGCGGCGACGCGTCGGCCGGGACATCGAGGTAGGGCTCCAGCCACCCCGGAGCATCGGCCCGATGGGCCTCCCAGAGGAGGGCTGGACGCACCTCAACACGGTCGTACTTCATGACCGTCCTCCTAGTCCCATTCGTACGTTTCGTTCCGTGTGTGTGTCCTTGACTGTTGGGGGGTGAGCGAAGGGGCGTCGAGCGGCTCACCCCTCCCCCCTGGGAGCGCTGTCGGGGCCCGTTCATGACGCGGCTCCGGGTAGTCCCAGACCGAGTTGCTTTATGACGCTCGACGGTTCGGCACGGCCGGTCACGGCGTCGCCCGGGGTGGGACGAAATGTGGGTTGGTCCCCCGTGCCCGCCGGCCGATCGGCCGAGTCGGGCTCCTCAGGGCTGCGCCCTTGGGGGTGATGGAGGTATTGAACCCACATTTCGTCCCACCCTCCGGCGCGCTGGTGGGCGTTGAAGACGTCCGCGACGAGCGCGCCGTCGTCACCGTGGAGCGACCAGGTCACGGTGCCGGTGAGCTCATCCCGGTCGTCGTCGACCCGGTCGTGCGTCACGACCCCGATGACAGCCAGGTCCTCTAGCGTCATGCGGGCGACCTTGCGGTCGACCCCAGCGACCCGCGCCACTTGCGACGTGTTGAGCGGCTCACCACCCGCGAGGGCGGCGAGGACGACGCGCCGGTGCTCGGGCATCGAGTCCAGCGCGACACGTCGGGCGATGCTGAGTGCGGCGTCCATTGGCAGGCCGAGACCGAGGACGCCGCGCGCCACACCGTCGAGCTGCTGCACGAGACGCATCGGCTCCTCGACGATGGGCATGCCCTCGATCTCCCGTCGCCCGTAGCCGTTGCGTGGGACCGAGCCGCGGCCCCACGCGGTGACCATGGCGGCGTCGGTGATCGCCTCGCTGACGGCGTCGGGGACGGCGTCGACGGGACGGGCCGCGTCGAGTATCCGGGCGGCCAGTGTCGCCGCCTCGGCCCGCCGTTTGGCGAGGTTGCCGCGCCGGGCGAGCGCAGCCGCGTGACGCTTCGCCTCGCTGCTGCGCTCGCGGAGTCGGACGTAGACCCACCGAGGGCCGAGTTGGTCGGCGTGCGCGCTGTAGCGGTCGATGGCCCCGGTGACGCAGCCGACGATGGTGAGCCGACCGGACCAGACCAGTTGCTCGGACTGGCCGGGCGCTACCGTGCCCTGCGGGGAGATGTCGCGGGTGACATAGCCGTCATAGGCGCGACGCAGCAGGGCGAAGACGGTGTCGCGGCCACCCCGGTCGGATGTCGCCAGCAGCGACGACAGGTCTCCTAGGGTGACGAGGGCGCGGTTGCCGATGCGCGACAGCACGCCGATCGGTCGGGGGTTCTTGCCGCGCGACCAGCCGAGCAGCCCGGCGACGGTGACCTCGTCGAGGGTGGCGTCGGCCACGTCGTCGAGCACCCGGACGGCCTCCGTCTTGCCGGATGATGGCGGCGCGACGAGCAGCAGCCAGCAGGGCTCGCCGTCGGCGTTGCGCGTGGAGGCGACGGCGAGCGTCGTGACGATGTGCGTCGGGTCCGGCAAGTCCTGCCATCCGCGCAGGTGGGCGAGCAGGTCACGTAGCAGTGCACGCGCTTGCGCCGGGTCGCCCTCGACCGGCCGCGACGCCAGCACGACGGGCACGTCCGGCCCGAGCAGCGGGTTGCGCTCGGGTGGCACCGCCCGCGGATGGGCGGTGCCGGCGCGGAGGCCGGAGGTGATGGTCGCTGCGACCTGGGCCATGCCGTCGTCGTCGATGAGGCCACAGTGGGTCGCGGCATCGAGCAGTCGAGTCCGGATAACGTCGACGTCGAGGCCGGTCCCGGCGGCGAGCCGGCCGAGGGTCCACGCGGCGGCGTTGAGCGCGATGTTCCGGCCACCGGCCGTCGTCCCCGCCACCTTCCGGCACTCGCTATCGAGGGCGGCGTCGACGTAGGCACGCTCGCGCCGGTCAAGGGTGCGGGTGCCGTCCCATCGCGGCGCGTCGGGGAGCTCGTCGTGGGCGGGCGCGACCTGACGCTCGGCGACGAGCCCGACGAGCGCCTCGGCCGACGCGTCGTCGCCGCCGTCGGCGAGCACGTCGAGGCGGTCGAAGACGACCCGGTAGCCGCGGCCGTCGATGTCGGGTCGTGCCCGGGTCGTGCCCGGCAGGAAGGCGTTGTGCCCATGGCTGAGGATCTCGACGCCGGGAAGCCCGACGAGGCCGGGTCGGCCGTCCCGGGCCCCGACGCTCGGGAGGTCGGGGTGGCCGGGCACGTAGAAGTGCCGACCCCCACTAGGTGTCTCCACCTCGGCGTAGATCGTGACGCCGACGCCGTGGAGGGTCGCCCGGACTTCCTCGATGCTCGCCCCGTTCTTGGTGTCGACGTCGACGACCGCGACCCCGGCACCGGTCACGCCGAGCAGCGCGTCGCCGGGTCGGAAGCCGCGGAGGGCCGCCTCGTTGCCGTCGGCCGTCGCGTGCTGCCATCCCACGGGCCGGTTGAACTCGGACCCGTTGGAGCCCCGGGTCGCCCGGACGACCGGCACGCCGAGCGCACCGAGGCGGGTGGCGAAGTCGTAGGGCACGAACGGCTCGGGTGCGGCGCTCATCGCGTCCACCTCCCGGTGTCCGCGTCCCGTGCGACACTGTGAACGGTTTCACGTGGTGGTGGGGCCAGGGCTGGGGCCGCCTCATCTGCGGGGCGGCCTCCCCGATGTCTCGGGAAGACGTTGGCGCTCATGACTCGCCCCCGCTGCGACGGGCGGCCTCGCGGTCACGGCGAGCTTGCACACCCTTCATCCCGAGGCGGATGAAGTAGGCCTTGCGGAGCGCGGCGGCGCGCTTCGGGTCACCGTCGGCCTCGCGCAGGAACTTCGCCTCGAACCCGGCGCGGCCGGGCGCGGTCCGAGCGGACCGATCCTTTGTCTGTGCCCACGACTCGTAGGAGGCGAGACGCGCCCAGGTGGACAGGTCAGAGTTGGTCTGGTTCTCGGGCATTGAGCCACGCACCTTCTAGGGCAGCGCACCCGGCGACGCGACGACGCGCGTCGACGCTGGGTGCTATCTCTGCCGCTGGAGTGGTGGCTCTACTACCACGGAGTTGCTGGCTCGGGTGGTTCCCTGCTGCGTGCCCCATTGCGCGCTGGTGGGCCTGCCCAACTTGGCTCCGGGGCCTCGGCTCCGGCTGCTGCGGGTCACACGACCCCGTGAGGCCTAAATCGTTCCTGGGTTCACGGGGCCACTACCTAACGGGTGACGGGTACATCGTAAACCGTCATCCGGACGGCCCCGGAGCAGCGCGCGACCGGGGACGGTCACAGGTCGCCGAGGTTGAGCCCGCGGGCCTCGGCCGCCGCACGGGTCGACGCGCCGTGCCGGGTGTAACGCATCAGCATGTCGGGGCGGGACCAGCCGGCGACGGCCATGAGGCCACCCTCGGACCCGCCCGCGGCGAGCCATCGGTGCGCGGCCGTGTGCCGCAGCAGGTGGGGGTGGAAGCGGTCGATGCCGGCCGCGTCGGCGCGCTGCCGGAGCGTCTTGTGGAGGGCGTCGTACGTGAACGACTTGCCCCGGTCGCCCAGCCAGAGGTCGGGGGATGTAGCGCCGAGGCGGTGGTGCCGACGCAACCGCACGTAGCGGTCGATCGCCTGCACGGTCTGCGGCCCGACGGGCACCATCCGACCCTTCCCACCCTTGCCACGCCGGATGATCGCGACCCCGGCGACGAGGTCCACGTCGGCGACGGCCATGACGGCCACCTCCCCCGCCCGTGCCCCCGTCTCGGCCATGAGCCGCACGATCGCCTCGTCGCGCCGGTGCCGCAGGGCCTCGAGAGGGGTCGCCCCCTTCGGCGGCTGGCACGCCTTGATGAGCGCCCGGATCTCCTCATCGGTCAGTGGCTCGATCACGGCCTGGTCGAGTTTGGGGGCCTTGATACCGAGGAACGGGTCGGCACCGATCTCGCCCTCGTCGGTAAGCCACGCGGTGAACCGGCGGACGGCGAGTTGGCGTGACCGGGCCGTCGACGCGGCCGACCCGCCATCGAGGAGGGCGGTGATCCACGACCGGAGCGACGTCCGGGCGAGGGGTGGCACGCCGACGTCGTCACACCATTGCAGGTAGAAGCGCAGGCCGTCGGTGTACGCCTTGACCGTCTGCGCGCTCTTACGGTCGGCGCGCAGCGCGAGCTCCCACGAGATACCGAGGGCGCGCAGGTCGTCGACCGTGGGACCGGTGGGTGTCCGTGTGGTCGTCATGCCACCATCGTTGGCCCCGGGATATATGGACTAGGACCGCTATGCGGATCGACCGGCCGGACCGTCGGGCATGAAAACGGCCCCTGACGTGCGTAAACGCCGTCAGGGGCCGTTGTGGATCAGTCGAGGTAGTCGCGCAGGACCTGCGAACGGCTCGGGTGACGCAGCTTGCTCATCGTCTTGGACTCGATCTGGCGGATCCGCTCGCGCGTGACGCCGTAGACCTTGCCGATCTCGTCGAGCGTCTTCGGCTGGCCGTCGGTCAGGCCGAAGCGCATGGAGACGACCCCCGCCTCGCGCTCGGAGAGCGTGTCGAGGACCGAGTGCAGCTGCTCCTGCAGGAGCGTGAAGCTGACGGCGTCCGCGGGCACGATCGCCTCGGAGTCCTCGATGAGGTCACCGAACTCGCTGTCGCCGTCCTCGCCGAGCGGGGTGTGCAGCGAGATGGGCTCGCGGCCGTACTTCTGGACCTCGACGACCTTCTCGGGCGTCATGTCGAGCTCCTTGGCCAACTCCTCCGGGGTGGGCTCGCGGCCGAGGTCCTGGAGCATCTGTCGCTGGACACGGGCCAGCTTGTTGATGACCTCGACCATGTGCACCGGGATGCGGATGGTGCGGGCCTGGTCGGCCATCGCACGGGTGATGGCCTGACGGATCCACCACGTCGCGTACGTCGAGAACTTGTAGCCCTTCGTGTAGTCGAACTTCTCGACCGCGCGGATCAGGCCGAGGTTGCCCTCCTGGATGAGGTCGAGGAAGAGCATGCCGCGACCGGTGTAGCGCTTCGCGAGCGACACGACGAGACGCAAGTTGGCCTCGAGGAGGTGGTTCTTGGCCTTCTTGCCGTCCTGGGCGATCCACCACAGCTCGCGCTTGAGCTTCATGTCGATCTTGTCGCCGGAGTTGAGCTTCTCCTCGGCGAACAGGCCGGCCTCGATGCGCTTGGCGAGCTCGACCTCCTGCTCGGCGTTGAGGAGGGCGACCTTGCCGATCTGCTTGAGGTAGTCCTTGACGGGGTCGGCGGTGGCACCGGCGGTGACGACCTGCTGCGCGGGGGCATCGTCCTCGTCGTCGTCGCGGATGACGAACCCGGACTCCTCGGCCTCCTCGGCGGGAGCGGCGGCGTCCGTGGCGACCGGGACCGTGTCGTCGTCGCCCTCCTCGGTGTCCTCTGCCGCGGGCGACTCGTCGGTCTCGTCGCTGTCGTCGTCGTCGGTGACCTCGACGTCGACGAGCTCGCTCTCGTCGGCGTCCTCGGGTTCGGCGTCATCGTCCTCGAGCTCGTCCGAGTCCCCGGCGACCTCGGCGGCAGCCACCTTCTTCGGGGCGGTCTTGCCGGCGGCCTTCTTGGCGGCGGCCTTCTTCGCGGCCGGCTTGGCGGCGGCCTTGGCGACGCCGGCGTTCGTGGCGGCCTTCTTGGCCGGCGCCTTGCGCGCCGCCGCGCCCTCGGCCTCGGCGGCGGCCTCGGCCTCGCCGGCCTTCGTCGCGGGGGTGGCCTTCCTGGCGGTCGTCTTGGCGGTCGTCGTCCTCTTGGCGGTCGTCGTCGCAGCAGCGGTGGTGGAACGTGCGGTGGCCACAGTGCCTCCCTTGGTCCCGGATCGGGTTCGCTTCTTCGTGTCGGTGTGCGGCGCGTCGACGACGATCTCGATGTCGTGGGCCTCGAGGGTGACGAGGACCGGCTTCATCTGCTTCAGGTCGAGGGCTGCCTCAGCCTGCGCTCGTGCGATCTCGGTGCCGGTGATGCTTCCGTTGGTGCTGCCCTTGACCAGGAGCTGCATGATCGCCTCGTGCTGGAACACCTTGGGCAGGGTCTTCGGGGGTCCAGCGGGTGTTGCCTTCGGCACGGATGCAGTCGCCTTTCATCGCGGGTCTCGTGTGGTGCGGGCCGACGTGAGCACGCGGGCATGCCACATCACAACGAGCGAGAACGGGGGTTCGTGCCGGACGAGCGTGGCCTGTCGGAGTCGGGTCCCCTCGGACGATCTCGCTGTGTGCCTCTTGCGATCCGGTACTCGGACATTATAAAACGCGCAACGGCGTGCGAGCGAACGGATCGGGCCGCGCGGTGGTGCCGACCCGGTGTGACACGACCCCGCCGGCGGGCGGGGCGGGCTCAGCCGGCCTTGACGGCGAGCACCGGGCAGGACGCGTCGAGCAGGATGCGCTGGGCGTTGGAGCCGAGGATGAGCTTGCCGACGGGGCTGCGGCGACGCAGTCCGATGACGATGAAGTCGGCGTTCTCCGCCTCCGCGACGCTGATGAGGTCCTCGGCCGGGTCGTTGCCCCGTACCAGCTGGCGCACCTCGTGCTCCAGGCCCTTGTCCTCGAGCACGGTCGTGACCCGCTCGAGCTCGGCCTCGAACGCACTGGCCTCGTCGGCGTCGAAGTCCTTCCCACCCCGGTGGGAGCTGATGACGACGAGCTTGGTCCCCCTGAGGACGCACTCCTCGGCGGCTCGCTTGAGCGCCGCGCGTCCCTCCTTGGTGGCGACGTATCCGACGACGATGGCCACTTCGCGGACCTCCTTGTACGGCAACAACCGGGTGGTCGCACCGTACCCGAAAAGGTGGCCGCGGGCACCGGCACGCGCGCTCGGACGGATCGCGTTGCGCGCCGGGCCTGCCGAGGCGTCGGGGTCAGCGCGGACGCGCGAGGGCCTCGCGGACCACCGAGCCGACCTGCTCCTCCTCGATGAGGAAGCCGTCGTGTCCGTAGGCGGAGGTGATCGAGACGCGCGTCGAGACGGGGAGAGCCGCATGCAGCTCGTCCGACAGCCGCGGGGGGTACAGCCGGTCGGTGTCGACGGACACCACGGTGCAGTCGGCCGTGACGCGGGCCAGCGCCGCCTCGATGCCGCCGCGGTCGCGGCCGACGTCGTGGGAGTTCATCGCCTCGGTGAGCACGACGTAGGAGTTCGCGTCGAAACGGCGAGCGAGCTTGCCGGCGTGGTGGTCCAGGTAGGACTCGACGGCGAAACGCCCTCTGCCGGCGGCGCGTTCGCTGAGGCTGAACGGGTCCTCGCCGAGCTGGGCCTGACGGCCGAACCGGTCGTCGAGCTCGGTCTCGGTGCGGTAGGTCACGTGCGCGATGCGCCGGGCGAGGCCCAGGCCGGTGTCGGGACGCTGGTCCGTGTCGTAGTAGTCGCCGCCGGCGTAGTGGGGGTCGCTGCGGATGGCGAGCAGCTGCGGCTGGCACCAGGCGATCTGCTCGGCCGTGGCGTAGGGCGTGGAGGCGAGCACGACACAGCGGTCGACGTCGTCGGGGTGGCTGACGGCCCACTCGAGGGCGCGCATGCCGCCCATCGAACCTCCGACGACCGCGGCAAGCCGCGTGATGCCGAGCTCGGTCAGCAGCGCCCGCTCGGCGGCGACCTGGTCGCGCACGGTCACGTACGGGAAGCGGCTGCCCCAGGGGCGCCCGTCGGGGGCGGGGCTCGCCGGCCCGGTCGAGCCCTGGCAGCCGCCGAGGACGTTGGCGGCGACGACGAACCAGTCCTCGGGGTCCACGGCCTGCCCGGGGCCGATGAGGCTGTTCCACCAGCCGGGCGACGGGTGGCCCTCGCCCGCCTCACCGACGACGTGGCTGTCGCCGGTGAGGGCGTGCTCGACGAGGACGACGTTGTCGCGGGCCTCGTTGAGCCGGCCCCACGTCTCGTAGGCGATCCGGACCTCGGGAAGGACGCCCCCGCGCTCGAGCTCGAGGTCACCGACGTCGACGAATTGCCGCCTGCCGACGGGGTCCCCCTCGCGCCAGACGCCGTCGCCGCGTCGGTCGGCCGAGACGTCGGGACGAACGGGCTGCGAGCCGTCGACACCCTGCTGGCGTCGGGCCGGACGGCGCGTGACCTGGCCGGACCGGTGGGTCACAGTCATTCTGGCTGCTCCTCGGGTGTGCGCGCTTGCCGCAGTCCCGTGCCGGTGCGGCCTGGTCCTCACCCGGGGCACCCCACCGCGAAGGAGGGTTGCCGGCCAGCGAGCCGGGGCTTGGCGCTGGCGCTCATGACCTGCCACCACCATACGCGACCGCGTCTCGAGGCGTGGCCCTCGGGTCCACGGGCTGGACGGCCTGGAGGGCAGTTCAGGCGCAGCTGCGGGGACGCAGGCCCCGGTCGAGGGACTGCCGCACGAGCTGTGCCAGCCGGTACCGCGGGTCGACCTCGAGGGCACGGTCCACGGCGACGGAGGCGTGGGCGCCGTCGCCGAGCCACCAGGCGTACGCGGCCACCACCGCCAGGACCGGTGCCGCACACGCGGCGGGGGTCGCCCGGCACAGCTCTTCGAGGCGCGCCAGGCGCACTCGCTCGGTCACCGCGCGGTCCCACCCGCCGCTCCCCTCCAGCATCTCGTCGATGTCCTCCTCGATGTCCTCGTCGATGTCCTGCTCGATGTCCTCCTCGATCTCCCCGTCCACGACCTCCCTCACGTCCCGCAGCATGCTCTCGTGGGAGGACGTGTCGGCCTCGAGTGCGCGGCGCAACCGGCTGACGAGGTCGCGCGGGCAGGCCTCCAGGGAGAGGGTCCCGGGGCACAGCCACGCGACGAGCAGGTCGCGCAGGCGGACGTCGACGAGCGGGCCGAGCAGCGCGGCCAGCGTCGTCGGCGTCGGCTCGGTGCCGAGCCCGCGGCGCACGAGGCGGACCCACGCCCCCAGTGCCTCGTCGACGAGGGCAGCGCGCGCCCGGCGGTCGGCAACGCCGGTGCCGACATCCGAGGGGGCGTACCGCTCGGCCCACGCCTCGACCGCGGCGAGCCGGTCGTCGTGACGCGGGTCCTGCGTCGGCAGGGGCTCGACGAGCGCTGCGAGCTGCTGGCGCGTGCCCAGCACGACGGTGCCCAGGGCGACGTACTCGGCGACGGCCGGGACGTCGGCCACGTCCGGCAGGGCTCGCCCGGGCGGTGGGCAGCAGGCGCAGTCGAGCCCGAACCAGCGGCCCTCGCGCACGACGAGCCGGTCGCCCACCGGGACGAGCTCAGCCTCGAGCGCGTCGCCCAGGGCGGTGAGCAACGGTGCGGGATCCTCGTCGGCGGCGCCGCCGGCGAACCCGACGAGGACGACGCGGCTCGGCCGCTCGCGCACCAGGGCGGGCAGGACCTGCGCAGCCGCCGCGGCGGCGTCGGGTGGGGCGACGAGGTCCAGCCGGGCCACGAGCCCGAGGCGCCGGCCGTGGAAGCAGGCCACGACGACACTGCGCTCGGGCCTGAAACCGAGGTGGTAGGGCAGGACCGTCAGCAGGTCGGCCGGTCCGGACAGGGAGATCTTCGGCATGCCCGAAGGCTGCCCCCGGCCGGCGCGGAGCGGCACTCCCCCGCCGGCCGCCTGTGGACCGCGCCGCCAGGCGCGGAGGGGGTGTGGACGACGGTGCTGCGTCAGCGCTCGAGGCGCTTGCGGACCGACTCGAGCACGTAGTCGGTGGCCGCCTGGCGGACCCCCTCGGGCAGGCGTACCCCCTCGGATCGACCCGGGCCGGTCGAGCGCGGGTCGGCCGCCGGGCGCTGCGCTCCGAGGCCACCTGCGGTCGGTGCCCCCGAGGCGCCTGTCGAGCCGGTCAGCCGCCCGACGACACGGCCCGGTGCCGCAGCCCCGGTCACGTCACGGTCGCGGCGTCGACCGTCGGCGACCTGGCCGGCCCAGAGCCGGGCCTGCGCGTCGGCAGGCGTCCCCAGCGCGGTCCCCACGCGGTCGTCCGGTGCGGTCGGGGACGCCGACGCGTGCCCGGGCTGCTCGGTGCGGGTCCGCGGCGTCCGCTGGGCAACACCCGGGCGTGACGTCCCGGGCCGGTGCAGCCCCTGGCCGATCTCCCAGGCGATGAAGCGGTCGGTCTCCTCGAGGAAGGCCTTGACGACCCAGGTGAGCACCACGGCGTCGTCGGCCACCCCGATGACCGGCAGGATGGCCTCCGGCACGAGGTCCAGCGGTGACGCCACGTAGGCGACCGCCGCCGCGACGAGCGCGAGCCTGCCCAGCGACGTGCCGGCGTACGTGCGGTCGAGCGTGGCCCGCACGAGCCGCGGCACCGCCTGCACGCGCTCGCCGAGCCGGGGCGCGCCCGGGCGGGTCGAGGCGCGCACGACGGACGCGACGGTCGCGGCGAGCTTGAGCCGAGAGGCGGTCTTCATGCCGGCCCCAACGAGCGGCCGGGCAGATGGATTCCCGGGGCCGACGTCGCGTGCGCGGGGACGCCGGCGACGCGTCCGCCGGGATGGAGGACGCGTGCGCGGCCTCGGCCGGGCGTCGGGGCCGTCATCGGTGAGGTCACCGACCGAACGTCGCCACGGGCGGGAACTCCTTGGCGGCCTGCTGGCCGATCCGGCCGAGCATGTACACGTCGACACCGGCGCCGAGGACGCCACCGACGACGGGCACGGCGCGCCCGAGACGGGCGAAGGTGCCCTGACCGATGCGTCCGAGGAGGCGGAAGCCGACGGCCTTGTTGACGACCATGAGCGTCGGCGGGGGCAGACGGTCGAGCGCGAGCATGGACAGCCGGCCCCCCGCCGCGTGGAGGCCGGCCTTCTTCAGCAGGTCGTCGCGGTCGGCGCCGACGAGGGTCAGCAGGATCGCCGAGCGGATCTCGGGCTGGTCGATGTCGTACCCGCGGACCTTCGCGGTCGCGGCGGTCAGGCGCGTGCCGAGCAGGTAGAACTCGAGGAGGTTGGCGGGCAGCGAGACCGGCATCGTGAAGAAGCCGCCGAGGCCCGTGACGAACCCACCTGCGGCGCCGAGCTGCCGGTGGTCGCGAGCGATGATCCGCAGGGCCTGCTCGGCGTCGCCGTGGGCGTCGCGCAGGGCCTTCGCGGCCACCTCGTGGGCGGAGTCGAACGGGCCCTTGCCGTCGATGCCGACGTCGAGGAGCCGCTCGACGAGCCGCGTCGCAGCGCCCGTCAGGCCGCTCTCCGCGGGCAGGGCGGCACGGGCGAGCGCGCCGCCGTCCGCCCCTTCGCCCACCTGCTCGGTCCCTGCGTCCGAGGTCTGCACTGCCCCGCCCCTGTCCCATCCGAACAAGCCCACCGGCCCTCACTCCTCGCACGACGTCGCATCTGCGGCCGCACCCGGCGACCCCTCCCCGCCACCGTATGACGACTCGGCGCCGCGGTGCGCGCCAACGCCGCGGCGATCTGCCACGCCCCCGGACGGACGGCGCACGGTCGGTGGACGGACCCGGACGGACGCGTGGACGCAGCGGCGTGGGCGGCGTCTCGTAGGGTCGACCCATGTCCGGACCGATCCTCGGCGCGTCGCTCGACGACCTGCGCCGCGACCGCACGAGCGTCAAGTGGCGGCGGTACGGGCCCGAGGTCCTGCCGTTGTGGATCGCGGAGATGGACGCCCTGCCCTGTCCCGCCGTCGTCGACGCGGTGAGCGAGGCGATGCGGCGGGGCGACACCGGCTACGCGTGGACCGACGACTACGCCGAGGCCTTCGCCGACCACGCCGAGGCCACGTGGTGCTGGCGGCCCGACCCCGCGACGACCGTCCGGGTCACCGACGTGCTGACCGGGGTCACCCACCTGCTTCGGCTGCTCACCGACCCGGGCGGCCCCGTCGTGCTCACCACACCGGTGTACAACGCCTTCTTCGAGGTGGTCGAGGCCGCCGGACGGCGCGTCGTCGAAGCACCGCTGGGCGAGGGCCACCGGCTCGACCTCGACTCCCTCGCAAGAGCATTCGCCGCGGCGACCGAGGGTGGGGCGCGGGCCGTCCTGCTGCTGTCGAACCCGCACAACCCGACCGGCACCGTGCACACCGCGGACGAGCTCGCGGCGGTGGCCCGGCTCGCCGACGAGCACGGGGTGCGCGTCCTGTCCGATGAGATCCACGGCGCGCTCGTGTACTCCACGAGCACCTTCACGCCGTACCTGGCCGTTCCCGGCACCGAGAACGGCATCGTGGTGTCGTCGGCCTCCAAGGCCTGGAACCTCGCCGGCCTCAAGGCCGCGGTCATCGCCCCGGGGCCGGACGCCGTGGC
The DNA here is from genome assembly GCF_056755255.1 of Monashia sp. HAY1-5C. Lineage (NCBI taxonomy): Bacteria > Bacillati > Actinomycetota > Actinomycetes > Micrococcales > Intrasporangiaceae > Intrasporangium > Monashia sp. HAY1-5C. The sequence continues at coordinate 58,702 of NZ_JBPGXG010000003.1, forward strand.
CGACGTGCGTCGCCTGCACCCGTTCGTGACGTTCGGGGCCAGCCACCTCGGCGTCGTCGCGCACGTCGCGGCGTGGCGCGACGGACGGCAGTGGCTCGCGCGCCTGCTCGACGAGCTCGACGCCAACCGCACGCTGCTCGCCCGGCTCGTGGCCGAGCGCCTGCCGGGCGCCGAGCTCACGGTGCCGGAGGCCACCTACCTGGCCTGGCTCGACCTGCGCGGGCTCGGCCTCGGGGAGCGGCCCGCGACGCGTCTCGTCGACACGGCGCGCGTCGCCCTGTCCGACGGTCCCCTGTTCGGCACGCCCGGGGCCGGTCACGCCCGGGTCAACTTCGCCACCTCACCCGAGATCCTCACCGAGGCCATCGACCGGATCGCGAGATCCCTTGGCTGACAGCGCCACCCGCGTTCCGGACGAGCACGTGGCGGTCACCCCCGGCGGCCGGAGCCCCCTCGTGGCCCTCGTCGTCGGGCCGTCGGACTCGGCGCTCCTCGGCGAGGGGGTCGACGAGCGGGTGTCGCTCTCGCACCTCGTGGACCGGGTGGCCGAGCTCACCGCCTCGATGCGGCCCCGGTGGGTCGTCTGGTCGGCATCCTCGACCCTGCGCCCGGTGGTCGACGCGGGGGTGGACGTGCCGCGCACCTGGGACCTCGCGGAGGCCCACCGCATCGTCCACGGCGGCTGGTGGGCCACCCCCGGCCACGTCGTCGCCGGCTGCCGTGGCCTGGACGAGCTCGACGTGCCACGCCCGCTGGTCGGTCGCCTCAGCGGCTTCGACGGCGACCTGTTCGACGTCGTCGCCGGTGACGACCCCTCGCTGTGGACCTCGGACGGCCACCTGCGTCCGGACGCCCTCACGTGGGCCCGCACTCCCGAGCGCGTGCGCGCCCTCGCGGAGCTGGCCCTGGAGTGCCAGCTGTCCCAACAGGCGTCGCTCCGGCGGATCGGTGGTGCGGCCGCAGGGCGACTCGAGCGCACGGTCTGGTCCGAGTCCGCGGCCGCGGTGCTCTGCCTCGAGCTCGAGCGTGACGGCCTGCCCGTCGACCGCCACGTCGCCGAGGAGCTCATCGCGGCCTCGGCCGGCCCCCGCCCGGTCGACGACGCCGACGCCGCTCGCATCCGCGCCGACCGCGACCACGACGTCCTGCGCCATGCCCCGGGACGGCCCGGCGCCGACCTGCGCAACCCCGGACAGGTCCGCGAGCTGCTCCTGTCGGTCGGCGTCGACGTGCCGAACACCCGCGCCTTCGTCCTCGAGCCCTACCGCCGGACCCATGCCCTCGTCGACGCGCTGCTGCGCTGGCGCAAGGACGAGCGCATCGCCACGACGTACGGCTACCGGTGGCTCGACGAGCACGTCGGCCCCGACGACCGGCTGCGTGGTGGCTGGACCGCGTGCGACGGGGCGGCCGGGCGGATGACCGCCCAGAACGGCCTGCACAACCTGCCCGCTCCCCTGCGCCCGGCTGTCGCCGCGGAGCCGGGGCACGTGTTCGTCCGCGCCGATCTCGGCCAGGTGGAGCCGCGCGTGCTCGCCGTCGTCAGCGCCGACCGCGCGTTCGCGGAGGCGACGCGCAGCGACGACCTCTACGCGCCGGTCGCCGCCAAGCTCGGAGCCGACCGCCCCACCGCGAAGGTCGCCGTCCTCGCGGCGATGTACGGCCAGCGCTCCGGTCCGGCCGGCGAGGCCCTCAAGGACCTCGAGCGGGCCTACCCGGTCGCCATGGGTCTGCTCGACCGGGCCTTCGCCGACGGCGTGGCCCGGCGCCCGGTCCGTACCTACGGCGGACGGCTCATCCGCTTCGGCTCCCCCGGCGCGCCGCCGCAGGGACTCGAGCCCGGCGAGGACGTCCTCGCCGGGCGACCGTCGTCGGCCGCGGCGGACGCGGGACGCGGCCGGTACGCCCGCAACGCCATCATCCAGGGGTCGGCGGCCGAGCTGTTCAAGGCGTGGGCGGCCACGGTGCGCCACGCGGTGGCGCCGCTCGGTGGCCGGATCGTGCTGTGCCTGCACGACGAGCTGCTCGTCCACGTGCCCGAGGAGCACGGTGAGGAGGCGGCCGCCGCGGTCGGGACCGCGCTCGAGCGGGCGGCCCGGACGTGGGCCGGGACCGACACGGTGCGGTTCGTCTCCGACACGTCGCTGGTGCGCCGCTGGAGCGAGGCCAAGGGCTGACCCGCCGGCCCCCCTCGGGTCCGTGGGCCCCGTCGCGCCCCCCACGGCTCAGGCCGTGTCGCCGGTCCCGCCGTCGGGGTCGTCCTGCGCGACGTCCTTGAGGAACGCCTCGAACTCGGCGCCGATCTCGTCAGCGGTCGGCAGGTCGGACAGGTCGGTGGCGAGCAGGCTGCGCTGGCGGCGTCCCTCGAGGAACGTGTCGTACTGCTGCTCGAGGGCCTTGACGACCGCCGTGATCTCGTCCGACTCCTCCATCTGCCGGGTGATCTCGGCCCGGTTCAGCCCGGCCGTCGCAGCCAGCTCGCGGGTGTCGAGGTCGAGGCCGGTGGCGGTGCGGACGCGCTCGAGGCCGAGCAGGGCCGCGTCGGCGTACTCGGTCTGACCCAGGTAGTGCGGCACGTGGACGGCGAAGCCGATGGCGTCGCGTCCGGCCTCGCCGAGGCGCAGCTCGAGCAGCGAGGAGAAGCTCGCCGGCACCTGGACGGTGCCGAAGGCGGGCTCGTTCGGCGGCACGAGGCTGCGGTTGGTGCCGTGGGCGGTGACGCCGAGGGGCCGCGTGTGCGGCACCGCCATCGGGATGCCGTGGACGCTGACCGTCAGGTCGACGCCGAACGCGTCCATGAGCGTCGTCGTGGCCTCGACCATGCGAGCCCACTGGTAGTCCGGCTCCGGACCGACGAGGAGGAGGAAGGGCACGCCCTCGCGGTCGACGACGCGGTGCAGCAGCAGGCTCGGGTCCTCGTAGCTGCTCCAGTGGTCGCGGTCGAAGACCATGACGGGGCGACGGCCCCGGTAGTCGAGCAGCTGGTCGACGTCGAAGGAGGCGACGACGCGCGACTCGTGCGCGGCGAGGAGGTGGTCGGCGAGCAGCTTCTGCGTGCTGCCGGCGTCGATGAACCCGTCGAGGGCGACGACGAGAACCGAGGCCTGCAGCTCCTCGAGCATGCTCGGCGAGGTGTCGCTCTCGAACTGGAAGAGCTCGGTCGGGTCCTGCACGGGTCTGGCCTTTCGTGTGGCGGGTCGATGACTGCAACGCCCGGCGCGAGCCGCGGATTCCCGGCCCGCGAGGCCGTGCGTCAGGCGGACACCTTCGCGATGGCCTTGAGCACGCGCTGCGGCGACACGGGGTACGACGTACCCAGGGTCTGGGCGAACAGCGACACCCGCAGCTCCTCGATCATCCACCCGATGTCGACGACCTCGCGGGACCCGCGCTGGGCCGGACGCAGCGACTCGAGCAGGTCGGCGTAGCGGCCCTCGACGAGGTCGACCTGGTCGAGCGACTGCGCGTCGCGCGCGAGGTTGTCCGGCGCCTTGTCGAGGCGGTGCTGCGCCGCCCGAAGGTAGCGGTCGAGGTCGGGCAGGCGCTTCAAGCCCGTGTCGGCGACGAACCCCGGGCGCACGAGCTCGCGCAGCTGGGCCCGGACGTCGGCGAGGACCGGCCGCAGCGCGGGGCTCGCCGAGCGGTCGAGCTCGGCCAGGCGGTTGGTGAGGGCCAGGTGCCGCGCGAGGATCGGCTCGACGAGGCCGACGACCTGCACGACCCGCGCCGTCGTGTGGGTGCGGACGGCCGACAGGGCCCACTCGAAGTCCTCGCGGCTGCGGACCGTGTGGTCGGCCCGCCCGGCCGGGTCCTGGTCACCGGCCGCGTCGGCCCCGATGGCGTCGACGGCGCAGGCGAGGCAGTCGTCGAGGAGGGCGGGGACGCTGCCGTGCGGGTTGTGGCCGAGCGCGAGCTTCTGGGTGTTCGTCAGGCGGGCCAGGACCTGCTTCCACGGCGGGGTGATCCCGAGCAGGAGCAGCCGCCGCACGCCGAGGCGGTGCTCGGCCTCCGCCTCCCCGCGCGTCGGCAGGACCCGCAGGTCGACAGCCGACCCGGTGTCGACGAGGGCCGGGTAGCCCTGCACACCGTCCGCGCTCTCGAAGGTCTCGGGAACGCCGTCGTCGGGGAAGGCGGTGAGCCCGGCGCGCTCGAGGCCGGAGCCGGCGCGGCGCACCTGGCGACGCAGCTGCGGCGTCGCGGCCTCACGGACGGCCTCGAGGTCCTTGCCGGTGGCGACGGGCCGACCGTCCGGACCGTCGACGGAGAAGGTGATGCGAAGGTGGTCCGGCACCCGCGCCCAGTCGAAGTCGGCCGGCGACACCGCCGCCCCGGCCCGACGACGCAGTGCGGTCGCGAGCGCGGGCAGGAGCGGGCCCGACGCCGGGTCGAGCTCCGGCAGGACGGCGCGGGCGTGGTCGGGCGCGGGCACGATGAGCCGGCGAACGGCCTTGGGCAGCGAACGGATCAGCGCGGTGACCAGCTCCTCGCGGAAGCCCGGGACCTGCCAGTCGAACCCGTCGGCCGTGACCTGGTTGAGTCGGTCGACGGGCACGTGCACGGTGACGCCGTCGTCGGGGGCCCCCGGCTCGAACCGATAGGTGACCGGCAGGACGTTCTCGCCCTGGGTCCACGTCGTCGGGTGGTCCTCGTCGGCGATGCTGCCGGCGCTCTCGCGGAGCAGGAGGTCCTCGGTGAAGGTCAGCAGGTCCGGATCGGTGCGACGAGCCTTCTTCCACCACGTGTCGAAGTGCCGCCCCGAGACCACGTCGGCGGGAACCCGCTTGTCGTAGAAGGCGACCAGCGTGCTGTCGTCGACGACGATGTCGCGGCGGCGGGTGCGGGCCTCGAGCTCGCCGAGCTGTTCGACGAGGGCGGCGTTGGCCCGCAGGAAGGCGTGCTCGGTGTTCCAGTCGCCCTCCACGAGCGCGTGCCGGATGAACAGGTCGCGGGCCAGCTCGGGGTCGACGCGGCCCAGGCCGATGGTGCGCCCGACGACGAGGGGCACGCCGTAGAGGGTGACCCGCTCCGTGGCGATCGCCGAGCCACGGCGTGCCGACCACCGCGGCTCGGAGTACTGGCGCTTGACCAGGTGGGCCCCGAGGTCCTCGGCCCACTGCGGGTCGATGCGGGCGGTCGTGCGCGCCCACAGTCGCGTCGTCTCGACGAGCTCCTCGGCCATGACGAACTGCGGCTGCTTGCGGAACAGGGCCGACCCGGGGCTGATCGCGAACCGGGTGCCGCGCGCGCCGGCGTACTCGCGGCGCTGCTCGTCGCGGACGCCGACGTGCGAGAGCAGTCCGGCGAGCAGAGACTGGTGGATGGCGTCGGTGTCGTACTCCCCGTGGACGCTGCCCCGGGTGACGTCGAGACCGGCCTGTTTGGCCGCCTGCCTCACCTGGCTGTGCAGATCCTGCCACTCGCGCACCCGCAGGTAGTGGAGGAACTCGGTCTTGCACATCCGGCGGAAGGCGCTGCTGCTCAGCTCCTTCTGCTGCTCCTTGAGGTAGGCCCAGAGGTTGAGCCACGTGACGAAGTCGCTCGTCTCGTCGGCGAACCGCTTGTGCGCCGCGTTCGCGAGCTCCTGCTTGTCCTGCGGTCGCTCGCGGGGGTCCTGGATGGACAGCGCCGCGACGACGACGAGCACCTCCCGCAGGACACCGCGTCGGTCGGCCTCGAGGACCATCCGGGCGTGGCGCGGGTCGATCGGCAGGGTGGCGATGGTGCGGCCCAGGTCGGTGAGCCGGCGCCCGGGCCGGCGCCGGCCCCGGTCCCGGCCGTCGCGCTGGGCCTGCCCGTGGGCGTCCTCCTCCGGAGCGAACGCCTGCAGCTCCTCGAGGAGGCGGACGCCGTCGGTCACCTGGCGGGAGTCGGGCGGGTCGACGAACGGGAACCGGGCGATGTCGCCGAGGCCCAGGCTCGTCATCTGCAGGATGACCGAGGCGAGGTTGGTCCGGAGGATCTCGGGGTCGGCGAACGGAGGGCGACGGTCGTAGTCCTCCTCGGAGTAGAGCCGGATCGCGATGCCGTCGGCGAGGCGTCCGCAGCGGCCGGACCGCTGGTTCGCCGACGCCTGGCTCACCGGCTCGATGGGCAGGCGCTGGACCTTGGTGCGCTGGCTGTAGCGGCTGATGCGCGCCGTGCCGGTGTCGACGACGTAGCGGATGCCCGGGACCGTCAGCGACGTCTCGGCGACGTTGGTGGCCAGGACGATCCGGCGCCCGGTGTGCGGCGCGAAGACCCGGTGCTGCTCGGCGGCGGACAACCGGCCGTAGAGCGGGACGACCTCGGTGACCGGCAGCCTCATGCCGTTCAGGGCGTCGGCGGCGTCGCGGATCTCCCGCTCGCCGGAGAAGAACACGAGGATGTCGCTGCTCGTGCCGGTGTGACGTTCGGTCCACAGCTCCTCGACGGCCTCGCAGACGCCGGTCACCATGTCGCGTTCCTCGGCGTCGGGCCGGTCGGGGTCGACGAGCGGGCGGTAGCGGATCTCGACCGGGAAGGTGCGGCCGGAGACCTCGATGACGGGGGCGGGCTCACCCGTCGAGGGGTCGGCGAAGTGCCGGGCGAACTTCTCGGGGTCGATGGTCGCCGAGGTGATGACGACCTTGAGGTCGGGTCGACGCGGGAGCAGCTGCTTGAGGTAGCCGAGGATGAAGTCGATGTTGAGGCTGCGCTCGTGGGCCTCGTCGATGATGATCGTGTCGTAGCGTCGCAGCTCGCGGTCGCGCTGCATCTCGGCGAGCAGGATGCCGTCGGTCATGACCTTGACGAGCGTGTCGCGCGTGGCGTGGTCGGTGAAGCGCACCTGGTAGCCCACGGCCTGGCCGAGCTCGACGTCGAGCTCCTCGGCGAGCCGTTCGGCCACTGCCCGCGCGGCGATGCGACGCGGCTGGGTGTGACCGATCTGCCCGTCGAGGCCGCGGCCGAGCTCGAGGCAGATCTTCGGCAGCTGGGTCGTCTTGCCCGAGCCGGTCTCCCCGGCGATGACGACGACCTGGTGGTCGCGGATGGCGGCCGCGATGTCGTCCCGCCGGTCGACCACCGGGAGGTGCTCGGGATAGGTGATCGGCGGGACGGTGGCCGCACGGGCTGCCCGGCGCGCCTCGCGCTGCTCGGGCCTCGGCCCGCGGCCGCTGCGCCGCCCCCGGGTTCGCGGTGACCGCGGGCGCGCCGGGGCGTTCGCGGACTGGTCGGGCATGCTCGACAGGATAGGCGGGCCGCCGGGTGCGGGTCGCACCGGTTTCCGTGCGACAGCGCCCGGGGCCGGGGGCGCCGAGGTCAGATGTCGGCGTCGTCCGCCGAGGCCCGTGCCGCCTTGCGCCGCTTGTTGACCGCGATGCGCAGGGCCATCGCGCGCTGGAAGGCCAGGTGCCAGAACCTGTTGAGGACCAGCTCTCGCTCCCCGACCATCTCCCGGACGTCGGCGCCGGCGCCGAGCTTGAACAGCAGCAGGCCGGTCAGGGGGCTCGTCGCGCCGAGGGAGGTGTTGAAGCCACGGAAGTCGTAGGCCTCGCAGCCCTGCTCGAGCGCATCCTGCATCGCCTGCCACTGGAGGGCGTTCGACGCGCGGGCCTCGCGGTTGCGCTCGGTCGAGCCGCCGTAGAGGTAGGAGAAGGTCGGACCGAACCGGATCATGAGCGCCGAGGCGAGGACGTCCCCGTCCACGTGCGCCTCGTAGAACCAGGCGTGCGGCCGCGACTCTCGCTCGTCGACGCCCTCCATGAAGGAGCGGGCCATCGTCTCGAAGTAGGCCTTGGGCCGGGGCAGGAAGTTGTCGCGCCGGGCCGACTCGACGTACAGGTCGTGGAAGGTGTCGAGGCCCTCCAGCCCGACGGCCCGCACCTGCACCCCGGACTTGGCCGCCTTCTTGACGTTGCGACGCCACTGCTGGTTCATGGCCTTGTTGAGGTCCTCGGTGGTGCGTCCGCGCAGGTCGACGACGCAGAGCAGCCGCGGCTGGCCGACCGCGACGCCGTCCCCGCCGATCGGCAGCCACCGGTTGCGGCCGAGCCAGGCCTCGAGCGACCGCGCGACGGGGCTGTCGACGGCGGGCTCGAGGGTGGTGAAGCTGAGCAGGCCGCCCTCGGCCACCTGCTTCTTGACCGGCTCGCGGTCCCAGACCCGCGAGACGACGGGGAACCCGAGACGCAGGGCGAAGGCACCGGTACCGCGGGCCCACCCGACGAGCGGGTCGATCCAGGCCGCCGGATCGGCGGCCACGGCCTCCCAGGGCAGGCCGGGTCCCTCGGGCAGGTAGGCGTACGTGCGTCGCAGCCGCGGGATGGAGCGCGACAGCACCAGGCCGGCCCCGACGCGGGTCCCCTCGGCGTCGAACCAGCCGAGTGGCGTCCGGCGCCAGCCGGCCTTGGCCCGGCCCCACGCCGGCGTCTGCAGGAAGCTGCCGCCGACGGCGTGGAGCGTGTCGAGCTCGTCGTCGGGGCTGATCTCGCGGACGGTCAGGGGGCCGGCGGCCCCGGTCGCGGCGGGCTGCGAAGTCATGGCCGCCACCCTAGCGGCGGCCGGTCGGCGTCCCGTCCGTGCCGCCACCCGCCCGCGCGGTGCGGCGGATCCACCACAGTCCCACGACCGGCAGGACGAGCGGCACGTAGCCGTAGCCGGACCCGAAGTGCGACCACACCGTCTTGTCCGGGAAAGCCGACGGCACGACGTAGGACAGCGTGCCGACGACGAGCACGCCGACCAGCTCGACGCCGAGCGCCACCGTGGCGAGCCGGACCGAGGCGCGGTCGCCACGCGCCAGGCCCACGGTCGCGACGAGGTAGATGACGGCGGCCACTGCTGACAGGACGTAGGAGACCGGGGCCCGGTGGAAGTACTCGCTGATCTGCAGGATGGAACGGCCCGTGGCGGCGAGGGCGAGCAGGCCGTAGACGGCCACGAGGAGCCGGCCGAAGCCGTGTCCCGTGTGCGGTGCCTGCGGCCCGGGGGTGGGCGAGGGCGTCGTCTGCTCAGGCATGGAGCGTCCAGACCTGCTGGAGCCGGGCCACGAGGACGGCCACGACGAACGCGGCCGCGAGCACGACGCCCATGGACCACTGCGTCTTCTCCTTGATCGCGATGAGGATCGCGACCGGGGTGACGACGAGGACGGTGAACAGGTAGGCGATGAAGGTGGCCCGCTCCGCGCCGTCGGCGATGGCTGAGGCGCGGGTCAGCCCGACGACGAGCTGCACGAGGAGGGCGACCTCGAGAACGAGCCCCGTGACGACGACCGCGTCGTCGACGAGGCGCCTGCGCGCGAGGTGGTGCGCCGCGAGGAGGGCGAGCAGGCCGCTGCCGACGAGCAGCACGACGGTGAGCGGTTGGAGCACGCGGTGAGCCTACTGTGTGCTCCGGCGTCGACCTGTCGTGCCCGGGAGCCGGGCGATGCCCGTCGGCCGGTAGGTTGCCCTGTGACGCGCGCCCGGGCGGTCCGCCCGGTCGACGTTCTCCCTTCAGCCATGCCAGGAGGCCATCGTGGCGATCCGCCCGGTCACGGTCGACCGTGCCGCCGGCGTCCTGCTCGGGCAGGCCTGCGGCGACGCACTCGGCGTGCCGTACGAGATGGCGGCGCCTCCCGTCGGCGAGGCCGTCATGAAGGGCGGAGGCCTCGGGCCGTACGGCCCCGGCGAGTGGAGCGACGACACCCAGATGACCTTGTGCGTCGCGCGGGTGGCCGCGCGGGGCCTCGACCTCAGCGGGCCGTGCGGGCTCGACGAGGTCGCCGAGTCGTTCACCGCGTGGCTCGACGGTGGTGCCACCGACGTGGGGACGCAGACGCGCGCGGTGCTCACCGAGGCGCGCGCCCTCGAGGGTCGCGCGCACGAGCGCCTGACGCAGGCGAGCCGGAACCTGCACGCCCGGACGGGGCTGACGGCCGGCAACGGTGCGCTGATGCGGACCTCGGTCGTCGGGCTGTCCACCCTGACCGACCGCGAGGCCACCGCCCGGGCCGCCCGGGCCGTCGCCGAGCTGACCCACGCCGACCCGCTCGCCGGCGACTCGGCCGTGCTGTGGTCCGAGGCGATCCGCGTCGCGGTCACCGAGGGCCGACTCGACCTCACCGCCGGCCTCGACCTCGTGAGCGTCGAGCACGCCGGTCACTGGGGCGACTGGATCGAGGCCGCCACCGGCGCCGACCCGGGCGGCTTCGGCGACAACGGCTACACCGTCACGGCGCTGCAGGACGCGTGGGCAGCCATCACGTCGACCGACCGTGGCGACGGCTCGGCGATGCACCTGCAGCGTGGTCTGCAGGCGGCCGTGCGGGCCGGGCACGACACCGACACCGTCGCCGCCATCGCCGGGTCGCTGCTCGGGGCCCGCTACGGCGCCTCGGCGGTGCCGACGCAGTGGCGCCGCCTCGTGCACGGCTGGCCGGGCCTGCGCGCCCACGACCTCGTCGAGCTGGCCGTCTCCACCTCGATCGGCGGTCGCCGTCACGGTGAGTGGCCCTCCGTCGAGACGATGGCCGATCCCGACGTCCCGTCCCGGGCCCAGCCTCACCCCATCGACCCGGACATCCTCCTCGGCAGCATCGCCGACCTCGGCCGGGTCCGCGAGCTCGGCGTCCAGGCGGTCGTGTCGCTGTGCCCGCTCGGGCTGCGCGACATCCCGGCCGAGGGCATGTCGGCCCGCGACCACATCGAGTTCTGGATCAACGAGCACGACGACCAGGAGCTCAACCCCCACCTCGACTTCGTCCTCGACGACGCCTCCTCGGCGCTGCGCCAGTTCCGGGCCGAGGGCAAGCGCGTCCTCGTCCACTGCCACCACGGCGGGGACCGCGCCCCCGCCGTCGCCCTGCGCTATGCCGTCGACCTCGGCGTGGCGCCCGAGCTCGCCGAACGGTCCATCCGGGCGGCCCTGCCGGGGATCCGCGGCGAGGGCCGGCTGTGGCGGGTGGCCGCCCATGGGGCCTGACCGGACGCCCCGCCCCGACTCAGTGCTCGAGGTGCCCGGACGGGCCGGCCGGGCGGTCTGTCCGGGCCTCAGACCGCCTTGGCCTCGTCGACGAACCGGCACAGGGCGTTGACGGCCCGCAGCTCCTCGGGCGTGTGGACGGCCGCGTCGAGCAGCAGCGGCGACGCGACGACGACCGCCATGGCCTTCGCCCGTGAGACGGCGACGTTGAGGCGGTGCAGGTCGTAGAGGAACGGCACGCCGCGCGGTGCGACGGCGGCACTCGTGCTGGCCATCGAGTAGATGACCACGGCCGCCTGCTGGCCCTGGAACCGGTCGACGGTGCCGACGCGCACGCCGTCGGGCAGCGCCCGGGCGAGGGTGGCGACGTGGGCGTTGTAGGGCGCCACGACGAGCACGTCGTCGGCCCCGATCGGCTGCGAGCGCCCGTCGGCCGACGTCCACGACCCGCGCAGGAGGTCGGCCACGAGGTCGCGTACCACGGCGGCCTCCTCGGCGCTGGCCTGCTCGGACACGACGGTGTGCTCGACCGGGACCCAGCGCAGGCCGTCGCCGGAGAGGGCCCCGGGGGCCTCGACGGAGAGCCGGTCGCGACCGGGGGCCGACTCCAGGCGCCCCTCGTAGGCCAGCTCGGACACGAACGACGTCAGGCTCGGGTGCATCCGGTGGGTGCGGTCGAGGAAGATGCCCCGGTCCGGCGGGATGACGTCGTGGACGAGGACACCGTGACCGCCGGGGTCGCCGATGTGCTCCGTGCGGAGGTGGTCGAGGACCGACACGCCCGAGCCGAACGGGTGCACGGCCTTGGTCGGCTGGGTCAGCTGCTGCGGGTCCCCGAGCAGCACGAGGGATCGCGCAGCGGGGGCCACGGCCACGGCGTTGGCGAGCGAGAACTGACCCGCCTCGTCGATGACGAGCACGTCGACGGTGTCGGCGAGGTCCGCGCGGGCCCACAGCCACGCCGTGCCCCCGACGAGCCGCGCCTGCCCGGAGGTGATGGCCTCGACCACCTCGGAGTTGTCGCAGGTGTGCCGGACGAGCGAGTCCGGGTCGGCGGGCTCGTCACCCTCCTCGGCGTTGGTGCCGTCCTTGTGCCAGGCCGGTCGGCCGACCTCGTGCAGCAGGTTGAGCACGACGGCGTGCGACTGCGCCGTGACACCCACGGTCAGGCCCGCGTCGAGCAGCTGCCGGATGAGGGCGGAGCCGGCGTGGGTCTTGCCGGTGCCGGGCGGTCCCTGGACGGCGAGGACCTGTCCGTCCAGCCGCGAGCCGACGCGGACGACGGCGTCCTTCGGCGTCTCGTGCGGACGGACGGCGAGCACGTCGGGGGCGGGGACGACGCGCTCGAGCAGCCGCGTGGCGAGGTTGCTCCCGCCGGCGAGCGCGAGCTCACCGGTGCGGGCGATGGACTGGCGCAGGACGGCGTCCATGATCGGTCCCGGGCCGCCGATGCCGCGGGGGCGGGGAGGCTCCAGGGTGCGCTTCATCGACAGCTCGACCCACCCCTCGACGGGGTCGAGCGCGACGACCTTGCCGACCGGGGCGTGCGTGTCGACGTCGGGCACGTACTTGCCCTCGGACACCTTGCAGTCCTGCGGCGGGAAGGGGTAGCGCCAGATGCGCGACAGCTTGACCTGCCCGACCTCGACCGGCTCGCCGAGGTCGCCGATGGCCGTGGCGTCCTCGACGAGCTCGGCGGTGTCGAGGTCCTTGTAGCGGAAGAAGTCCCACCACTCGGGTCGCTTCTCGCGGCGGTGCCAGCCGACGCACCCGGCGAGAAGCTCGTGACCGGCCCCGACGAGTCGCTCGGTGAGGTCGATCTCGGCCTGCTCCTCCTCGGAGACCTCCCTGAGCGGCTCCGGCACCGGCCGGGTCAGGAGGTGGCCGGCCGCCTCGAGGTCGCGGCGCCGGTCCTCGAGCCAGTCGTGCAGGGCGAGCGTCGAGCGGACGTCCTCCTCGTTGTAGCGGCGGATGTCGGCGAGGATCGCGGGGTCGGCCCTGCCCTCGGCACGCCCGGCGAGCCACCGCTCGTACTCGACCACGGAGGACAGGCCGTCGGCGACGCCCTCGCCGTCGGCGGACCGCGTGTGCCCCCAGTAGAACTCCTCGAGCTTCTTGATCGAGTACGAGCCCTTGCTGATGCGCACGCCCTGGCGCACGACGGCGTAGAGGTCGACGAAGACCTCGTGGCGCAGCAGCTGGTCCAGCTGCGCCTCGCGGGTGGCGTGCTGGCCGACGAGCCGCTTGAGGGCCGTGGTCTCGTACGGCGCGTAGTGGTAGACGTGCATGCCCGGATGGCGCTGCCAGCGCTCGGTGAGCCAGTCGACGAGGTCGGCCGTCAGGCGGCCCTCCTCGGCGAAGTCGTGCGCCCAGAAGTCGACGAACTCGCCCTCGCGGGTCCAGACGCCCGCGAGGTACTCGCGCCCGGCCCCGCCCTCGGCCCACGGGTCGCCCTCGAAGTCGAGGTAGACGTCGCCGGCGTCGGGCTCGGGCAGCAGCTGCAGGCCTCGGCCCGGCTCGGGCTCGAGGAGCTCGAACTGCGCCCGCCCCGTCTCGCGCTCGGCCAGCTGGAGCCGGGCCTGCTGGAGCAGCCGGCGCCGGGTGGTCGCCGACAGGGCAGGGGCCAGCTGCTCCTCCGTGGCGCCCGCGAGCGCCCGGAGCGTCGGGATGCCGAGCCGGACCAGGGCGGCCCGGTGGTCGGCCCGCATGCCGGCGACCTGCACGAGGTCGTCCCGGTCCAGCCACTCCTGCGCGCACCGCTCCTTCCAGCGGCACTGACCGCAGTGCTGAACGCGTGCCGACTCGGTCGGCTGCGGGCGCTCGATGGCGTCGAGGAGCTCGTCGCGACGGCGACGCGCGTACGGGGCGACGTCGACGAGGCGCCACGGGTGCTGCTCCTGGTCGCCCGTGACGACGGTGAGCCACTTCGGGGCCAGACCCTGGAGGGTCTCGAGCCGGGCGGCGTAGGTGGCCATCTGCAGGAGCGCGGGCACCTTGAGGCGCCGGGCCAGCTTGGTGTCGGCGACGTCGTAGCGCCACGGGCCGAACGCGCTGAGCTGCCCCGAGGGGAGGTCGACGCGAAGGAGGAAGTCGGCCAGGCCGACCCAGTGCCCGTCGAAGAACGTCGCCTGGTACACGACCTCGACGCCGCGTCGCATCGCCTCGACCGTGGCGGCCTCGGCGGCGGCGCCGGACAGACCGAGGGCCGCGACGTCGAGGACCTCGCGGCCCTCGGCCCGCAGCCGCGCCAGGTAGGCGCGCTCGTGCTCGAGGCCCTTGGCGAAGACGAGGTTGAGCGAGTCGTCGGGCGCCACGCGGGGCGCACTGCCCTCGCGGACGTCGAGCGCCTCGAGGTCGAGCGTCGTGATGTGCGCGCAGGCGACGTGCTTCGTGAGGTCCGTGGGTGACAGGACGAGGTGACCGTCGATGCGCTGCATGGCCCGAGTATGCCGACGTGCACCGACAGGCCCGCGCAGCCGTGCCGTCCATCGTCAGCAGGACTGCCTGGGCGCCCCGGGCAGACCTGCTGACACGCGGGGAGCGCAGGTGCTCGGTTGACCGCGCGGACACCCCCTGCGTCGGATAGGTTGCCCCCGCGTGGCAGGCAAGGTTCGGGGGCGAGCGCCCCTGCGCACGGGGGCCCGAGCGGGCGCCGATGCGATCGGAGCCGCGCGAGGAGGATGAGTGTCGATCAACTCTCGGGGCCCGCGGCGACGTCGCCGCGGTCTGGTTGGCACGGTGAGCGCAGGAGCCGCAACGGCCCTCGTCGCCGCGACCCTCGGGGCCACGCCGGCGACGGCTGACCCCCACCCGTCGGTCAAGCACCGCAGCGACAAGCAGCTACCGGCACGCGTCAAGGGTGCCGGCTCGCTCGGCCTCGGCACGCAGCGCACCCCCGGCGACACGGTGGACCCGTCCCTGCGCCGGGCCACCGGCACGGTCGACGTCATGCTCGAGCTCGACGCCGCGCCCGCGGCCCGCGCCTTCGGCCACGCCCGCGGTCGGGGCCTCGCCGCCGCCAGGACCGCCGCCCGGAGCCAGACGTCCGCGGTCGAGCAGGCCCAGAAGGCCGTCGAGAGCCGCTTCGGCGCCGGCGCGACGCGCGCCCGCACCCTCTTCCGCACGCACGCCGTGTACGCCGGTGTCGCCGTCCGCACCGACGCCGCCCGCCTGAGGGCGCTGGCGGCGATCCCGGGCGTCAAGGCGGTCCACCGGCTCACCCCGAAGACCACGTCCAACAGCTCGTCGGTGCCGCTCATCGGTGCCCCCAAGGTGTGGGCCGGCACGGGCAACACCGGCGAGGGCGTCCGCATCGGCATCATCGACACCGGCATCGACTACACGCACGCCGACTTCGGCGGCGACGGCACCACGGCCGCCTACGCCGCGGCCAAGGCCTCGAACGCCTTCACCCCCACAGCGAAGGTCGTCGGCGGCTACGACTTCGCCGGCGACGACTACGACGGGGACGACCCCGCGTCGGTCCCCACGCCCGACGCCAACCCGCTCGACTGCGACGGCCACGGCTCGCACGTCGCCGGAACGACCGCGGGTCTCGGCGTCGCGGCCGACGGCTCGACGTGGACCGGCGGCTACGCCGACCCGATCGACCCGGCCGCCGTGCGCATCGGCCCGGGCGTCGCACCGGGCGCGAGCCTGTACGCGCTCAAGGTCTTCGGCTGCGAGGGCTCGACGAACCTCGTCGGACAGGCCCTCGACTGGGCCGCGGACCCCAACGGCGACGGCGACGTCTCCGACCACCTCGACGTCGTCAACATGTCGCTGGGCAGCTCCTACGGTTCGCCCGAGGACCCCGACTCGGTCGCCTCGAACAACCTCGCGGCGCTCGGCACGACGGTCATCGCCTCGATCGGCAACTCCGGTGACGTGTACGAGGTCGGCGGCTCGCCGGGCAACGCCCGCCGCGTCCTCGGCGTCGCGGCCTCCGACGACGGCGACGACGTCGTCGACGGCCTGCGCGTCGACTCCCCCGCGGGCATCGAGCCGGCCGACACCATCGACGGCGATCAGGACGACGTCTTCGCATCGCTGCGCTCGGTCAGCTACGACTGGGCCGGTGAGCCCGGCGTCTCCGACACCCCGCTCGTCACCATCGGCGACTGGACCCAGCCGGTCGGCACCGGCAACAACATCGACGGCTGCGACTCCTACTCCGCGGCAGAGAAGGCGGCAGTCGCCGGCAAGGTCGTCATGGTCTGGTGGCTCGACGGCAACGGACGCCGGTGCGGCTCCAAGGTGCGCGCCGACGCGGCGTTCGCCGCGGGCGCGGTCGGTGTCGTCTACGGCAGCGACTCCAACGCCTTCTCAGCAGGGGTCAGCGGCAACGCCGACATCCCGGCGATGCTCCTCGTCAAGCAGGGGCGCGACGCGGTCAAGGCCCGGCTCGACGCCTCCACCGAGGTCCGCGTCACGCTGACCAACGCGCTGCGCAACGCCGTCACGGTCAAGAACCCCGAGGCCGTCGACCGGCTGGCCGACTTCTCCTCGCGCGGTGTGGGCGTCGCGGGCGGCGTCAAGCCCGACGTGGCGGCGCCCGGCGTGACGACGTTCTCGGCCGCCGTCGGCACGGGGGACGAGGGCATCGCCGAGTCCGGCACCTCGATGGCCTCCCCGCACGTGGCCGGCGAGGCCGCCCTCGTGCGCGCCGCCCACCCCGGGTGGACCGTCGAGGAGGTCAAGGCGGCCATCATGAACACGGCCACCCAGGACGTCTTCGTCGGACCCGACCACACCGGCGAGGTCTACGGCCCCGAGCGCGTGGGGTCCGGACGCGTCGTCACCGACGCCGCGGTCGGCACCTCGACGCTCGCCTACGTCACCGACGACCCGGGCGCGGTGAGCGTCTCGTTCGGCCCGGTGGCGGTCACGACGGCGACGAAGACGCTGACCAGGACCGTTCGCGTCGTCAACAAGCGGCCCGTCACCTCGGCGTCGTACACCCTCGACTACGTCGCCGCGCACCCCACGCCCGGCGTCACGTACACGTTCAGCCCGTCGCAGGTCCGCGTCCCGGCCGGCGGCTCGGTCGACGTGACGGTCACCGCGACCTTCACCCGCTCGGCGCTGCGCGCCGTCACCGACCCGACGACGTCGGCGGACCCGGCGGACCTCGGCATCATGCGCAACCAGCGCACCGACGCGAGCGGCCGGATCGTCCTGACCCCGGTCGACGGCACGTCGGGTGGAGAGCTGCGGGTGCCGGTGTGGTCCGCCCCGCGGGCCGCCTCGGCCATGAGGGCGGCCGCCAGCACCACGGTCACCGGCGCGGGCAGCGTCCAGCACTCCTCACTGCCGCTCACCGGCTCGGGCCTCGACCAGGGCACCGACCCCGAGGACCACGTGTCGACGGTCTCGACGTTCCAGCTGCAGGCGAGCAGCCCTCGCCTGGCCTCGTGCTCGACGTCCCAGGTCCTCGACTGCCTCGAGACCGCCGACGACCGGGGCGCCGACCTGCGCTACGTCGGTTCGGCCTCGGACTGGCCCGGCTGGGACGACCCGACGAACGCGATGCTGACCTTCGGCATCAGCACGCACGGGCCGTGGCGCACGCCGGCGAGCGAGGTCGAGTTCGACGTCAACCTCGACACCGACGGAGACGGCACCGCCGACGCCGTGGCCTACACGACGCGCTACGCCACGAGCACGGACGACTACGACTACTTCCTCACCGAGCTGGTCGACCTGCGTCCGGGACACGTCGGGCACATCCTCGACGACCAGCTCGTCAACGGCACCGACGGCTCGTTCGAGACGAACCCGTTCAACAGCGACTCGCTCGTCATGCCGGTCTCGGTCGGCGTGCTCATGGACGCCGGTCTGGTCTCCGGGTCGGCACCGAAGGTGCGGTACTGGGTCAGCTCGTTCAGCCAGAACGGCGAGGTCGACGGGGTCGGCAGCCCCGAGGCTCCGCTGACGGTCAGCCTGGCCTCACCCGGCCTGTCCGCCTTCGGCGACTACGGCACCCTGCTCGACACCGACCTGCCGGGGGCGACGCTCGACGTCTACCGCGACGCGACGGCCGCCGCGGTGGACAAGCCGCAGGGCCTGCTGCTGTTGCACCACCTCAACACCGACGGCTCGCGCGCCCAGGTGGTGACGGTCAAGCGTGCCTCGACGACGACGCTCACCGCGAGCCCGACGTCGATCACCTACGGGGGCCGCACGACACTGACGGCCACCGTGTCGCCCTCGAACGCCACCGGGACGGTCACCTTCGGCTACAACGGCACGCCGCTGCGAACGGTCGCCGTCTCCGGCGGCAAGGCCGTCCTGCCTGTCAGCGGGCTGCCCCGCGGGACGGCGTCGTTCACGGCGTCGTACTCCGGTGACGCGTCGACGGTGGCGAGCCGCTCGGGGACGGTCGGTGTCACCGTCAAGGGCCTGACGAGCCGCACGGCCCTGTCGGCCAGTGCCACGAGCTACCGCTACGGCGGTCGTCCGGTGCTCACCGCGACCCTGACGCCCTCGGGCGCCACCGGCACGGTGACCTTCCGCGACGGCTCGCGGGTGCTCGGCACGAGCACGGTGCGGTCCGGAAAGGCGACCCTCTGGGCGCCGGTGCTCTCCAGGGGCACGCACCGGGTCACGGCGACCTACTCCGGGTCGAGGGCCTACAACCCGTCGTCCTCGGCGGCGGTGACGCTCACGGTCCGCTGAGCCGACCGCCGCGCAGCGACCGCTGACACGACACGTGTGCCGCCCGGGGACCCTGTCTCTTATACACATCTGACGCTGCCGACGACGGA
>NZ_JBPGXG010000004.1:0-74665 GCF_056755255.1 Monashia sp. HAY1-5C
TCCGTCGTCGGCAGCGTCAGATGTGTATAAGAGACAGGTCCTTGACGGGGACGACGACCCGCCAGGGCCCGGTGGCGGGGGCGGCTGTCGAGGCGTCCGGGGCGGTTGTCATGCTGACGCCCATCGTCCCACTCGCCGCGAGGCCGCTCGACACCGCGCCGCGAGGTGGACAAGATGAAGCCCAGCCACGCCGAGGGGCGGGCACGACGAGGAGGACGTGACGACGTGACGGGTGCCCGACCGAGGCGGCTGCCGTGGGCCTATCGCCTCGCCGCCCTGCTCCTGCGCCGGCCGCTGCTGCTGCTGACGAGACGGGACTGGCGCGGCGTCGAGAACATCCCCCGGCAGGGCGGGTTCGTCGTCTCCCCGAACCACATCTCCTACGCGGACCCGCTGCCGTTCGCGCACTTCCTCTTCGACAACGGTCGCGAGACCTACTTCCTGGCCAAGGACAGCCTCTTCGACATCCCGGTCGTCGGCATGATCCTGCGCCGTTCCGGGCAGATCCCCGTCTACCGCAACTCCGTCGCCGCCACCGACGCCTACCGCGCCGCCGTGGACGGCGTCCGGGCCGGCAAGGCGCTCGGCATCTTCCCCGAGGGCACGATCACCCGCGATCCCGACCTGTGGCCGATGCGCGGCAAGACCGGTGCCGCGCGCGTGGCGCTCGAGACCCGCTGCCCGCTGATCCCCGTGGCGCAGTGGGGCGCCCAGGAGATCCTGCCGCCCTACGCCCACCGACCGTCGCTCTTCCCGCGCAAGACGATGCACGTCATCGCCGGGCCGCCCGTCGACCTGTCCGACCTCTACGACCGGCCGCTCGACACGCGGACGCTGCGCGAGGCCACCGACCGGCTCATGGACCGCATCACCGAGCTGCTCGAGGAGATCCGCGGTGAGCGGTCGCCGCACGAACGCTTCGACCCGCGCCGCCACGGCCTGACCGAGTACGGGGACCCGCACCGCGGCGACGACGTCGGCGGCCCGAGCCCGTCCGGCCGGTCGGGGAGCGTCGAGGAGGACCCGTCGTGACCCGCGTCGCCGTCATGGGCAGCGGCAACTGGGGCACCGCGTTCGCCGCGATCCTCGCCGACGCGGGCTGCGAGGTGCGGATGTGGGCGCGGCGCGCCGAGCTCGTCGCCGGCATCAACGCCGGCCGCAACGCCGAGTACCTGCCCGAGCTGCGGCTGCCGCCGACCGTTCGCGCCACCGTCGACGCCACCGAGGCCCTCGACGGCGCCGACGTCGTCGTGCTGGCCGTGCCCTCCCAGACGTTGCGCGGCAACCTCGCGCAGTGGGGCGCCGCCCTGCCGGCCCGGGCGCCGGTCGTGTCGCTGATGAAGGGTGTCGAGCTCGGCACGACGATGCGGATGAGCCAGGTGATCGCGGAGGCCGGGGTCGGTGAGGACCGCATCGTCGTCGTCTCCGGTCCCAACCTCGCGCCCGAGATCGCCCTGCGACAGCCGGCGGCCGGCGTCGTCGCGTGCAGCGACATGGGCACCGCCGAGCTCGTCGCGTCGGCGTGCGCCACCTCGTGGTTCCGGCCGTACACCGACACCGACGTCATCGGGGCGGAGGTCTGCGGCGCGACGAAGAACGTCGTGGCCCTGGCATCCGGCATGGCCGAGGGTCTGGGCTTCGGCGACAACACCAAGGCCACGATCATCACTCGGGGGCTGGCCGAGACCACGCGGCTGGGCCTGGCCCTCGGCGCCCACCCGCAGACCTTCATGGGCCTGGCCGGTGTCGGCGACCTCATCGCGACGTGCATGTCGCCGCTGTCGCGCAACCACTCCTTCGGCGTCCGTCTCGGACGGGGCATGAGCGTCGAGGAGGCCACCGCCGAGATGCGCACGACGACCGAGGGGGTCAAGTCGTGCGAGTCGATCCTCACCCTCGCCCGCGAGCACGACGTCGACATGCCGATCTGCGAGCAGGTCGTCGCGGTCATCCGAGACGGCCACCCGGCCAGCGAGGTCGGCCCGCGCCTCATGTCGCGCGACCTCAAGGCCGAGAAGCACTGAGCTCGCAGGGGCCCCGGGCCCCAGGGGCCCCGGTGGCCCGGCGTCGTCAGGCGGTGCGCAGCGCCTGGTCGAGGTCGGCCCAGAGGTCCTCGACGTGCTCGATCCCGACCGAGAGCCGCAGCAGGGTCTCGGGGACCGACGTCGGCTCGGACGGGTGGCGCCGGCGGCGCTCGACCTGCGACTCGACGCCGCCGAGGCTCGTCGAGTGCAGCCACAGCCGCGTCGCCTCGCACACCCGCTCGGCCGCGGCGACGTCACCGGCCACCTCGATCGAGACGATGGCGCCCGAACCCGGGTAGCGGACCCGCGTCACCGACGGGTGGGTCGCGAGCCGCGTGGCGAGGTCGGCAGCGTTCGTGCACGCACGCTCGAAGCGCAGCGCGAGGGTCCGCAGGCCGCGAAGCGCGAGAAAGACCTCGAGGGGCCCGGCGACGGCACCGTGCAGCGTCCGGTGCCGCAGCAGGCGCTCGCCGATCGAACGCCCGCGCTCGGTGTCGGCCACCACCGTCGCACCGAGGACGACGTCGCTGTGGCCGGACAGGTACTTGGTGACCGAGTGCACGACGACGTCCGCGCCCAGCCCGAGCGGCCGGCACAGCAGCGGCGTCGGCAAGGTGTTGTCGACGACGCTCGTCACACCGAGGTCTCGGGCCCGGCTGAGGACGACGTCGAGCTCCGTGACGTCGAGCAGCGGGTTCGTCGGCGACTCGAGCCACAGGAGGTCGGCCGAGGGGAGCGCGTCGAGGAAACCGGGTGTGTCCGTGGCGTGCACGCGCACGACCGTGCCGCCCGCCTTCTCGAACGCGTCGAGCAGGTCGACGGTGCCGTTGTACGTCTGGTCCGGCGCGAGCACCGTGCCGGTGGCCGGGACGAGCGACAGCGCGGCGGCGACGGCGCCCATCCCGGACGCGTGCACGAGCGCGCGGCCGCCCTCGAGCCCGCCGAGGGCCTCCTCGAACGCGGTCCACGTCGGGTTGCTGAAGCGCGCGTAGCCGACCGGCCCGTCGGCGACGTACGTCGAGGTCAGCTCGACGGCCGGGTTGGGCGAGGCGCCGCCCTCGCGCGGCGGTCTGCCGGCGGCGACGAGGTAGGTGTCGACGTGGGGGTCCGGATGCGCCTCGGTGGCCATGCCTCAGCGTACGAGGGGGTCCCGGAGGTCGGGATAGAGTCTCGTCTGATGACCACGGACCAGCCCCAGCCCGCCCAGGACAGCCGCCGCCCGCGCGTCGCCATCGTCTTCGGAGGCCGCTCCTCCGAGCACGCCGTCTCCTGCTCGACGGCGGCCAGCGTCCTGCGCTCCATCGACCGCGACAGGTACGAGGTCGTGCCCGTCGGCATCGCCCGCGACGGCCACTGGGTGCTCGTCGACGACGACCCGGAGCCGCTGCGCCTCCTGCCGGGGCAGACGCCCGAGGTCGACGGGCACGGCGCGTCGGTCGTCGTGCCGCTCAGCACCGGGGACCGCTCGCTGACGGTGCTCGAGCCCGGCAGCCCGCCGCGCGCCCTCGGGGACGTCGACGTCGTGTTCCCGCTCCTGCACGGCCCGTTCGGCGAGGACGGCACGATCCAGGGCCTGCTCGACCTCGCGGACGTGCGATACGTCGGCTCGGGTGTCACGGCCTCGGCCGTCATGATGGACAAGGCGATGATGAAGGTCGTCTTCGAGGCCGCCGGTCTCAAGGTCGGCCCGTACGTCGTCATCACCGACCGCGAGTGGAACCGCGACCCCGAGGCGGCGCTGTCCCGCGTCGAGCAGCTCGGCTGGCCGGTCTTCGTCAAGCCGGCCCGCGCCGGGTCGAGCATGGGCATCGCCAAGGTCGATGACGCGTCGGACCTGCGGGCGGCCGTCGAGGCCGCGCGCGAGCACGACCCCAAGGTCGTCATCGAGGCCGCCGTCGTGGGCCGCGAGATCGAGTGCGGCGTCCTCGACGGGCACGGCACCGACGCCCCGCGCACGAGCGAGCTCGGCGAGGCCGTCGTCGTGGCCAACCACGCCTTCTACGACTTCGAGGCCAAGTACCTCGCCGAGGACGACGTGCGGCTCGAGTGCCCGGCCGACGTGCCGGTAGAGGTGGCCGAGCGCGTCCGCGAGATGTCGGTGCTCGCCTTCGAGGCCGCCGGCTGCGAGGGCCTGGCCCGCGTCGACTTCTTCTACACGCCCTCGGGCGACGTCGTCATCAACGAGATCAACACGATGCCGGGGTTCACACCGCACTCGATGTACCCGCGGATGTGGGCGGCCTCCGGGCTGGCCTACCCGGACCTCATCGACGAGCTCATCTCGCTCGCCCTGGAGCGCCGCACCGGCCTGCGCTGAATCGGCTCAGCTGCAGCGGCGTCCGGTCGCGGGCAGCGAGCGGGCGAGCTCGTCGAAGGCGGGCAGCAGGAGCGGCACCGGCCCGTTCGCGTTCGGCGCGAGCACCTCGAGTGCCGGGTCGCGGCCGTAGGTCGTGGCCATCGAGCCGTCGGACAGGCGGCGGACGACCCAGTCGACGCCGTCCACGGACACGCACTCGTCGGTCGTCGGCCCGAGCGGGTCCAGACCGCAGCGGGCGATGAGCGCCGGGTCACCCCAGGCGGCGACCGACCTGTCGTCGGGTGACGTGCCGACCCGGGCGTGGCCGCTGACCGTCAGCGGCCAGGTCGCGTCGCGGCACACCGGTGCGGAGGCCTGGGGGGCGAGTGCGACCTCGACCGGGCGGCTGCACCCGGTCAGCGCGAGCACCGCCAGGCCGGCGAGGAACAGCGCGACGGCGGCGCCGCGAGGCGCCGCCGTCGGGCGGTCGGTGGTGGTGCCGGTCCTGGTCACGGTGGGCGCCGTGGGCGCTGTGGACGCTGTGGCCGGAGCCGTCGGGACGGGACTGCTCAGGGTCGTCAGGCCTCAGACGTGCACGACGGTGCAGGTCAACGTCCGGGTGATGCCGGGGACGTCCTGCAGCTTGGCGATGACGAGCCGGCCGAGGTCGTCGACGTTCTGGGCCTCGACGCGCGCGATGACGTCGTAGGGACCGGTGACGTCCTCGGCGAGCGTCACCCCCGAGATGCCGGCGATCTGCTCCGCGACGCTGGCGGCCTTGCCGACCTCGGTCTGGATCAGGATGTAGGCCTGGACCACGTGTCACCTCACTGTGTTGGACGCATTGTGGCGGGGTGCCGCGGCACGCGGCGTGCAGGGCACCCTCGGTGTGACGGTGCCGCTGCCCAGACGCTACCTTGCCATGGGACCCACGTCCCGGGGAAAGCCGGCCCCTGCCCGGCGGTGAGACCGAGCGCCACGGCGCAGGGACGCCGGCGCGACGCCGGAGGACGAGGAGGGGTCGGGTGAGCGACCTGCACGCGAGCGCGCAGCCCGGGCGGCCGACCGTCGCCTCCGTGCCACCGGCCGCCGACCGCGCGGCTCGCGGCCCGATGCTGACCGGTGGCACCCCATTGCGCACGCTCGACGAGGACACGCTCCTCGAGCGCATCCTGCCGCTGTTCCCGGCAGGCCCCGACCTCGACGTCGCGCCGGGCGACGACGCCGCCGTGCTGCGCACCACGCCGCGGACGATCGCCACGACCGACACCATGGTCCTGGGCCGCGACTGGCTCGACGCGTGGTCCTCCGGGGCCGATGTGGGGCACAAGGTCGTGGCCCAGAACCTCGCCGACGTCGCGGCAATGGGCGGCCGGTCCACCGGTGTGCTCGTGACGCTCGTCGTCGACCCCGACGTCGGCGTCGAGTGGGTCCTCGACCACGCGCGGGGGATCGCCGACGCGTGCCGCGCGGCCGGCGTCGACGTGCTCGGCGGAGACCTCTCCTCGGCCCCCGCCGGGGTCGTCATGGCGTCGGTGACGGCGCTCGGCGCCCTCGACGGCGACCCGGTGCTGCGCTCCGGTGCGCGCCCGGGCGGCGAGCTGGCCGTGTGCGGCTCCCTCGGCCTGGCCGGCGCCGGGTTCCTCCTGCTGGGTCGGGGAGCCGGCGACCGGCTGCCGGAGGCCGTGGAGCGGCAGCGGCGTCCGCGGCCGCCGCTCGACGCGGGCCCGGCCGCCGCGCGTGCCGGTGCCACCGCGATGCTCGACCTGTCCGACGGGCTGCTGCGTGACGGCGGCCGAGTCGCCCGCGCGAGCGGCGTCGTCGTCGACCTCGACCCGGTCCTGCTCGAGCCGCACGTCGGTCTGCTGGAGGCGGTCCTGGGTCGCGAGGCCGCGCTCGACTGCGTCCTCGCCGGCGGCGAGGAGCACTCGCTGCTCGCCGCGTTCCCGCCCGGCGGGGTGCCGGACGGCTGGCACCGGCTCGGCGGCATCCGCACCCCGGCGCCGGGGGAGCGGCCGGGCATCCTCGTCGCCGGCCGCGCCGTGTCGCACACCGGCTGGGACCACTTCCGCGGCGAGCCGAGCTGACGCGTCCGGGGTACGCGCGTCCCCTCCGCATCCTCTCCGCCGCGTCGCGACCTCCCGGCGCCCCGGCGTCAGGGACCCGACCGCGGCCCCCTCCGAACGGCAACACACCGAGCAGCTGCCAACCACGGCAGGTGTACCCCGCACCGGTTGGCAGCTGCTCGGTGTGTTGCGGCGTCGGGTAGCGGACGCATCGGGTCGGGTGGCGGACGCATCGGGTCGGGTTGCGGACGCGTCGGGTACACGAAAGGCCGGCACCCGAGGGGGTACCGGCCTTCAGCGTTTGGGGTGTCGTGCGCTCAGCGCGCGACCTTGCCCGCCTTGAGGCAGGACGTGCACACGTTGAGGCGCTTCGGCGTCACACCGTTCACCAGCGTCCGAACGCGCTGGATGTTGGGGTTCCAGCGGCGCTTCGTGCGGCGGTGCGAGTGCGAGATGTTGTGACCGAAGCCCGGCCCCTTGCCGCAGACGTCGCAGTTGGCAGCCACGGGTATCTCCTGAAAGCTCGATGATGAGGAAGTGCTGACTCCGGCCCGTCCGCGGTGGACGCGCGAGAGCGCGCGTCACCCCGGTCGATGGACGGGGGAACCGGTCAAGAGTAGCCGACGACGTGGGCGGACGACAAAACGGCGCCGGCAGCGGCCGCCGCCCGCTCACGAGAGGGCACGCGCTGTCTCGACGAGCTGCGCGGCGTAGGCCCGTCCGTGCGAGGACGCGTGGGTGGCGAGCGGGTGCAGCTGGTGCAGCTCGATGCGGTTGCGCCAGCCGCGCTCGAGTCCGGCCGCCTCGGCATACGCGGCGGTGACGCGGTCCAGGCCCGGGCAGCCGAAGAGGGCGAGCATGGCGAGGTCGGTGAGCCCGTGGCCCCCGTGCGCCGCAGGGTCGATGACGACGGGACCCTCGACCGTGAACACGACGTTGCCCGACCAGAGGTCGCCGTGGATGCGGGCCGGCGGCCGGTCGTCGTCGAGCTCGCCCGCGGCGATCCGGTCGCACAGCCGCTCGACGATGCGCGCGCCGTCCTCGTCGAGGTGGCCGGCCCGCACCGCGCTGCGGACGAACGGCCGCACCCGCTGCTCGGCGTAGAACAGGCCCCAGGTCGGCGTGGGGTCGTTGGACTGCACCTGCCGGCCGATCCACGCGTCGCCCGTCCAGCCCGCTGGCGGCGCCCCGAAGGCCGGGGCTCCCGCGGCGTGCGTCGTCGCCAGGCCCCGGCCCAGGGCCTCGGCCGCCGCTGCCGACGGCGCGGCGGGGTGCAGGCGGGCGAGGTCGATGTGGTGCGGTCCGACCGAGCGGACCTCGACGACCCTGACCCCGCCGGCGGGCTCGGCCTCCGCGAGCCACCGCAGCCCGGCCGCCTCGACCGCGTAGAAGCCGTCGGGGGCGCCGTCCCAGGACTTGCGGTGGACGGCGGCGGAGGCACTCGACACAACGGCCAAGGTAGCCGGAGGCGGGGGCGCGGTGCATGCGACGGTCGGGGTGAACCGCTAGCCTGCCGAGCACGGTGGGGACGGTGGACGGGCCCGCCGGACGAGCACACCCACGAGCACACCCACGAGCACACCGACGACCACCACGAGATGGACCACGACGAGCACCAGCACGAGGACGAGCAGGAGGACCGTTTGTCCGGCGCCGAGCCGCAGCCCGACGGGCCGTTGACGCTCCTCGACCTCGTCGCGGTGCGCCGTTGGGCCGTGCTGACCCGGTCCCTCTACGCTGCCCGACGCGCCGAGATCGACGCGCTCAACGTCTTCCCGGTGCCCGACGGCGACACCGGCACCAACCTCTACCTCACCTTCGACGGTGCCGTCGAGCGCACGCTGTCCGGAGGCCAGGCCGACACGGCCGCGGCGCTGCTCGACACGTTCGCGCGCCACCTGCTCTGGACCGCACGCGGCAACTCCGGCGTCATCCTCAGCCAGCTGGCCCGGGGACTCGCCGAGGGCTGTGCGTCGGCCGAGCGCATCGACGGCGTCGTGCTCGCCGCCGGTCTGCGCCGCGCCGAGGAACGGGCCCGCCAGGCGGTGACCGACCCGAAGGAGGGCACGATCCTCACGGTGGCCAGCGCGATGGCCGATGCCGCGGACGCTGCCGCACGCGCCGTCGACGCGGGCTGCGGCGAGGATCCGGTGCCGGTCCACGTCGTGGCGACCGGCGCGCTCGGGGCCGCGCGCGTGGCTCTCGCGGCCACCCCCGACCAGCTCGAGGTGCTGGCGCGGGCCGGGGTGGTCGACGCCGGCGGGGCCGGGCTCGTCGTCCTGCTCGAGGCGCTCGAGCGGGTCTGTGCGGGGCAGCGCGGCCGACCGGAGCTGGACGCGTCCGAGCGGCGCTCGCGACTGCGACCCGGCCGCGCGCACCCGGTGCTGTCCGGCGCTGCAGACGACCAGCATGGCGCCGAGGGCTCCCCGCAGTACGAGGTCATGTACCTGTTGCGCGACACCGACGACGCGGCCGTCGACGCCCTGCGTTCCCGCCTCCTCGAGCTCGGCGACTCCGTCATCGTCGTCGGCGGTGACGACGAGTGGAACGTCCATGCGCACGTCGACGACGCGGGGGCCGCCGTCGAAGCCGGCATCGAGGCGGGCCGGCCGCACCGGGTGCGCATCACGTCCCTGGCCGATGCTCACCCCCATCACAGCGGGGCCGCCCCCGGCGAGACCGTGAGCGCGCGCGGATCCGCGCCGGCACACGCCGGGCCGCACGGGTCGGCGTCCGGGATCGTCGCGTGCGCGGCGGGCTCCGGGCTGGAGTCGCTCTTCGAGAGGGCCGGAGCCGTGGTCGTGCGCTCCGGGCCGGGCCGCCGTGCCTCGACCGGGGGCCTCATCGACGCCATCCGCTCCCAGCACGCGCGCGGTGCCGGCGGTGTCGTCGTGCTGCCCAACGACGGGGACACGCTGCTCGCCGCCGCGGCTGCCGTCCGGGCCGCCGCCGACGACGGCATCGAGGCCCACCTCGTCCACGTGCGCACCGCCGTCCAGGGCATCGCCGCGGTCGCGGTCTTCGAGCCCGACGCGGCCGCCTCCGAGAACGTCCTGGCGATGCAGGCGGCAGCCTCGGCCACCCGGCACGGCGCGGTCACCCTCGCCAACCGGGCCGCGCTGACCAGCGGGGGACCGTGCCGTCCGGGCGACGTGCTCGGTGTCGTCGACGGCGACGTCGTCATCGTCGGGTCCGACCAGCTGCGCGTGGCGCGGGAGGTCGTGCACCGCCTCCTCGCGAGCGGCGGCGAGCTCGTCACGGTCGTCGCCGGGGTCGACGCGCCCGAGGGCCTGCTCGAGGCCGTCACGGCCGAGGCCCGTGCCGCCCACCACGGCATCGAGGTCAGCCTCATCGACGGCGGCCAGCCCGTCTACAGCGTCCTGCTCGGGGTGGAGTGACGCCGTGGCCGCACTGACCGAGGACTCCCCGCTCACGAAGCTGCTCCAGAAGCCGGACGCCGCTCAGCTGGCGCGGACCAAGGGCCTGCACAGCGTCGGCGACCTCTTCGAGTTCGTGCCTCGGCGCTACGTGCGTCCCGGCCAGCTCACCGACCTCTCGTCGGTGCACGTCGGGGAGGACGTCCTCGTCGTCGCCGAGGTCAGGTCGGCCTCGACCCGGGCCATGCGCAACCGTCGGGGCAAGATGCTCACCGTCGTCATCGGCGACGACCTCGGCAACGAGCTCGACGTCACCTTCTTCAGCGCCTACGGGCACGAGAAGAAGCTGCTGCCCGGGGTCCGCGGCTTCTTCGTCGGCACGATCGGGGCCTACGGCCGCCGCCTGCAGCTGACGCATCCGGAGTACGAGCTCTTCGACGACGAGGACCAGGGCGAGGCGGCGGTGGAGTGGTACCGCACGCACCGGGTACCGGTCTACTCCACGACGGGGAAGCTCAACTCCCTGCGCCTGCGCAAGCTGGTCCACACCGCGCTCGACTCCGTCGACCGCGTCCGCGAGCCGGTGCCCGACGAGGTGCGCGACCGCCGCGGGCTCCTGTCGCGCCGGGAGGCGCTCGAGCTGGTCCACCGGCCGGCCTTGGAGGACCGGCCCTCCCGCGGGCTCGACCGCCTCAAGTACGACGAGGCGTTCGTGCTCCAGACCATCCTCGCCCAGCGCCGCAAGGCGGCCGAGGCCGAGCTGGCCACCCCGCGGCCGCCGCGCCCCGGCGGTCTGCTCGCCGCCTTCGACGAGCGGCTGCCCTTCGAGCTGACCCAGGGCCAGCGCGACGTCGGCGAGGTGCTCACGCGCGAGCTGGCCTCCGACCGGCCGATGCACCGCCTCCTCCAGGGCGAGGTCGGCTCGGGCAAGACCGTCGTGGCCCTGCGCGCGATGCTCGCGGCCATCGACGCCGGCGGCCAGGCCGCGCTGCTGGCCCCCACCGAGGTGCTCGCGGCCCAGCACCACCGCTCGATCACGGCCATGCTCGGCGACCTCGCCGAGGGCGGCCGGCTCGGCGGTGCGGAGCACGGCACGACGGTCGCCCTGCTCACCGGCAGCCAGAACGCCGCCACCCGTCGCAAGGCCCTCCTCGACGCGGCATCGGGGGAGGCCGGCATCGTCGTCGGCACCCACGCCCTCATCCAGAAGCACGTCCAGTTCGCCGACCTCGCCCTCGTCGTCGTCGACGAGCAGCACCGCTTCGGCGTCGAGCAGCGGGACGCCCTGCGCGAGAAGGGCATCCGGCCACCGCACGTGCTCGTCATGACCGCCACACCGATTCCGCGCACCGTCGCGATGACGGTCTTCGGCGACATGGAGACCTCGACCCTTCGCGAGCTGCCGCGGGGGCGGTCGCCCATCGCCACGCACGTCGTCGACGCCCAGCGGCCCGGCTGGGTCGAGCGGACGTGGCAACGGGTCGCCGAGGAGGTCGCCCGGGGCCACCAGGCCTACGTCGTGTGCCCCCGCATCGGAGGAGACGACGCCCCGTCGCGGGATGACGCCGGCGCGGACTCCGAGGACGCGTCCGACTGGGACACCGAGTGGGAGGGCGAGGGGGAGGACGCGGACGACACCCCCCGCCGCGAGCTCACCGGGGTCCACGAGATGCTCGACGAGCTCGCCTCCACCCCGGCGCTCGCGGGGCTGCGGCTCGGCCTGCTCCACGGCCGCCTCGACGCGGACACCAAGGACGCGACGATGCGCGCCTTCGCCGACGGCCAGGTAGACGTCCTCGTGGCGACGACCGTCATCGAGGTCGGCGTCGACGTGCCCAACGCGTCGGTCATGGTCGTCGTCGACGCCGACCGCTTCGGCATCTCGCAGCTGCACCAGCTGCGGGGGCGGGTCGGCCGCGGTGCCGTCCCGGGGCTGTGCCTCCTCATGACGAACGACCCCGGCGAGCGCGCCCTCGAGCGGCTCGAGCAGGTGGCGGCCACCAGCGACGGTTTCGAGCTGGCCCGGGTCGACCTCCAGCTGCGCCGCGAGGGCGACGTGCTCGGTTCGCGCCAGAGCGGGCGCGGCAGCTCGGTGCGCCACCTGCGACTCGGCCGGGTCGAGGACGAGCAGATCATCGCCGACGCGCGCGAGGACGCGTTCGCCCTCGTCGACGCCGACCCGCAGCTGCGCGAGCACCCGGCCCTCGCGGCCGCCGTGGCGATGCGACTCGACGACGAGCAGGCCGCCTGGCTCGAGAGGGGCTGACATGACGCGCGTCATCAGCGGCACGGCCGGCGGTCGGCGGCTGCGCACACCTGCGGGCTCGGGCACGCGTCCGACGTCCGACCGCGTCCGCGAGGCCCTCTTCAGCCGGCTCGAGCACCGTGGCCTCCTCGAGGGCAGGCGCGTCCTCGACCTCTATGCCGGTTCCGGTGCCCTCGGCCTCGAGGCCGCCAGCCGGGGAGCGTCGGTCGTCCTGCTCGTCGAGTCCAGCGCCGCGGCCGGCAAGGTCATCCGGGCCAACATCGGGGTCGTCGGGGCGCCCGGGGTCCGGCTGCTGCCGACGACCGTGGAGAAGGCCCTCGCCGCCGGACCGCCCGCCGGGGTCCGGATGGACCTCGTCCTGCTCGACCCGCCCTACGACGTCGCCGAACCCGCCCTCGCGGCCGTCCTGCGAGCCCTCGTCGACCACGGCTGGCTCGCCGATGACGCGTTCGTCGTCGTCGAGCGTTCGAGCCGGTCGCCGCAGCCGACGTGGCCCGACGGCCTCGAGCTGTCGGGCGAGAAGCGCTACGGGGAGACGACCGTCTGGTTCGCCGAGCCCCCCACCGGCGGCGCGGCCTGAGCCGGCACCCGTCCCGCCCCCGTCACGACGCCGGCCGGTAGGTTTGCCGCGTGAGCACCGTGACGCGTCGCTGTGTGTGCCCCGGTTCCTACGACCCCGTGACGAACGGGCACGTGGACGTCGTCACCCGCGCGAGCCGCCTCTTCGACGAGGTCGTCGTCGCGATCCTGCACAACCCCTCCAAGGAGGGCACCTTCTCGGTCCCGGAGCGCACCCGGCTGCTCGAGGCGTCGGTCGGTCACCTGCCGAACGTGCGCATCGGTGACTGGGCGGGCACACTCGTCGTCGACGTCTGCCGCGAGGTCGGGGCCGACGCCATGGTCAAGGGGCTGCGCGGCGGGACCGACTTCGCCTACGAGCTGCCGATGGCGCACATGAACCACCACCTCACCGGCGTCGAGACGCTCTTCCTGGCCTCCGACCCCACCCTCCAGCACGTGAGCAGCTCGCTGGTCAAGGAGGTCGTGCGCTACGGCGGCGACGTCACCGGCCTCGTCCCGGACGCCGTCCTCGAGGCGCTGCGCGGCCGTCTGGCCTGATTTGGGCGCCGGAGGAGCCTCCGGTAGCCTTGGACGTCGGTCCACGTCCGTCCTGGCGCGGACCGAACCTACGACCGTGCGCAGGAGACATGAGCCGCCCCGATCCCCGTTCACCGCTGGTGCTCGACACCAGGGACCTGAACAGGCGACCGGGGACGATGCATGAGCTCACGCGCACGGTGACGTTCTCCGACGACCTCGGCACCGACGTCATCGCGATCAAGGCCGGCACGCCGGTCGAGCTCGAGGTGCGGCTGGAGTCGGTCGTCGAGGGCGTCCTCGTCACGGGTTCGGTCGGCGGCACGGCGACCGGCGCCTGCGTGCGGTGCCTGGACCCCGTCGAGCTCGACGTCGACGGGACCTTCCAGGAGCTGTTCGCCTACGCCGACCGGGCGGCGCACCACCACGAGGTGGGAGCCGACTCGGACGAGGACGAGGTGCACGAGCTCGTCGGCGACCTCGTCGACCTGGAGCCCGTGCTCCGGGACGCGGTCGTACCGACGCTGCCGTTCAAGCCGGTGTGCCGGGAGGACTGCCCGGGCCTGTGCTCCGAGTGCGGAGCCAGGCTCGCGGACGACCCGGACCACCACCATGAAGTGATCGACCCGAGGTGGTCGGCTCTCGGCGGACTGCTGGGGGACGACCCGCAAGAGAAGAGGAACTGACGTGGCTGTCCCGAAGCGGAAGATGTCGCGCTCCAACACCCGTTCGCGTCGCGCGAACTGGAAGGCTACGCCGACCACGCTGACCACGTGCCCCCAGTGCGGTGCTGCCACGCAGCCCCACATCGCGTGCCCGTCGTGCGGCACCTACAAGGGCCGTCACTACGCCGCGGCCGAGCGCACCGAGCACCAGGCCTGACCTGCCCGTGAGCGGCCCCGTGAGCGACCTCGATGCCGGGGGTGTTCCGGCGGCGGTGACGCAGGAGCCGCAGCGGCCCGTCGACGCCCTGCTCGCCCACCTCGACGAGGTGGTCGGCCAGGGAGTCGACGAGCCGCTGCTCCTGCGTGCCTTGACGCACCGGTCCTACGCGTACGAGAACGGCGGGCTGCCGAACAACGAGCGCCTCGAGTTCCTCGGCGACTCCGTCCTGGGCCTCGTCGTCACCGAGACGCTCTACCGGGAGCACCCCGACCTCGCGGAGGGCCAGCTGGCCAAGCTGCGCGCGGCGGTCGTCAACATGCGAGCCCTCGCCGAGGTGGCGCGCACCTTCGACCTCGGCGGCTACGTCATGCTCGGCAAGGGTGAGGAGGCGACGGGCGGCCGCGACAAGGCCTCGATCCTCGCCGACACCCTCGAGGCCCTCATCGGCACCGTCTTCCTCAGCGTCGGCATCGAGCGGGCGGCCGTCTTCGTCCACCACCACTTCGACGCCCTCATCGAGGAGGCCGCGACCCTGGGCGCCGGCCTCGACTGGAAGACGAGCCTGCAGGAGATGGCCGCCGGCGCCGCGCTCGGGACTCCCGAGTACCGCGTCGCCGAGCAGGGCCCGGACCACGAGAAGGAGTTCCACGCGCAGGTCTTCGTCGGCGACGAGGTCCTCGGCGAGGGCCGTGGCCGCTCGAAGAAGGAGGCCGAGCAGAAGGCCGCCAAGCAGGCCTGGCACACGCTCGACGCCCGCAGCACCGAGGCGGCCGCCGACGAGTCTGCGGCCCCGCGTGTGTCCGGCCTGTCCGGCGACGTGTCCGGACCGTCCGGCCCCACCCGCGCGCTCGGCTGACCCCGACCCGCCCTCAGACGTGCCCGAGCTGCCCGAGGTCGAGGTCGTCCGCCGCGGCCTCGAGGACCACGTCGTCGGCCGCCACGTCACCCGCGCCCGGATCACCGGCGTGCGGGTCGCGCGGCGTCACGACGCCGGGCCCGAGGACCTCGCGGCGCGGCTGCACGACGTCACCGTCACGGCCGCCTCACGCCGCGGCAAGTACCTCTGGCTCGCCCTCGACGGCGAGGACGCCCTCATCGTCCACCTCGGGATGAGCGGCCAGATGCTCGTCGAGCCCGCCGAGGCGCCGCTGGAGAAGCACTGCCACGCACGGTTCGACTTCGCCGACGGCGGGCCGCAGCTGCGGTTCGTCGACCAGCGCACCTTCGGGGGCCTGCAGCTGTCGCCGCTCGGTCGCGGGGGCATCCCCGAGGTCGTCGCGCACATCGCCCCCGACCCGTTCGAGCCGGTCTACGACCAGGCCGCCGTCGTGCGGCGGATGAAGCAGCGCGACAGCGCCGTCAAGCGCGCGCTCCTCGACCAGACCCTCGTCTCGGGCATCGGCAACATCTACGCCGACGAGGCGCTGTGGCGTGCACGGGTGCACGGCGAGCGGCTGTGCTCCGCGCTGACCAAGCCGACGCTGTCGCGCATCCTCGACCACGCCCGCGAGGTCATGGCCGAGGCCCTGGGCCAGGGCGGCACGAGCTTCGACGCGCTCTACGTCAACGTCAACGGGGCGAGCGGCTACTTCGACCGCTCGCTGCACGCCTACGGCCGCGAGGGCACGCCGTGCGACCGGTGCGGTGCCCTGATCCGCCGCGAGCAGTTCATGAACCGCTCGTCCTTCTCCTGCCCGGTGTGCCAGCCCCGACCGCGGCGCCGCGCGAGCGCCTGAGGCCCGCGCGAGCGCCGAGGCCCGCGCGAGCGCCTGAGGCAGCTCGACGCCGGCCCGGGTCGACGGTCAGTGACCGCCCGCGCGACGCCTCGGCGCCGGCCGCGTCGGGTCGTCATGCGGCGGCGCGACGTGGTCGGGCACGACGATCGGTCGCAGCCGCGCCCAGGTCATGAAGACCGCTGCGACGACGACCATGACCAGGCCCGCCCAGAGGTTGGCGTTGACGCCACCGGTCTTGTCGAGGGCCCGGTCGCCGAACAGGCCCATGGCCACGAGGATGACCCCGTAGATGCCGATGAGGCCGCCGATGAAGTTGCGGATGTCGAAGGCGCCGGCGGTGTGCCGCTCGACACGGGCGTCGTCGGGCTCCGGGGCCAGCGGCTCCTCGTGCTCGCCGGGCGCGTGATCGGCGGACCGCCTGCTGCTGTCGGTCATGGCAGGACTCCTCTCAGAAGGCCACGTTGAGGATGACGACGAGCACCAGCGCGATGACCGCGAGCGGGATCGTGCGCTGGTACCACGGCAACCGCGACTCGTGCGGGTCGACGAGGTCCTCGCGCGGCGTCTCGGAGTAGACGAGCCCACGCAGCTCGCGTGCCGGCTTGGGCACGGTGCCCAGGCTGACGACGACGCTGACGGCGATGTCGACGACGAACGCCGTGGACGCCGCGACGAACGCCGCGCCCTGCCCCTCGAGCGGCAGGACGCCGAGGCTCACCGAGCCGAACGCGTCCTTGGACAGGAACGCGACGACCACCGCGGACAGCGTGCCGCTGACCAGGCCGGCCCAGCCGGCCGTCGGCGTCATGCGCTTCCAGAACATGCCGAGGATGAACGTCGCGAACAGGGGTGCGTTGAAGAACCCGAACAGCGTCTGGAGGTAGTCCATGACGTTGCTGAAGGAGCTTGCGACGACGGCGGTGCCGATGGCGATGAGCGTCGCTGCGACGGTGGCGAGGCGTCCGATGCGCAGGTAGTAGTCGTCGCTGTGGTCCTTGCGGATGTACCGCTGCCACAGGTCGTAGCTGAAGACGGTGTTGAACGCGGAGATGTTGGCAGCCATGCCGGCCATGAAGGCCGCGAGCAGGCCGGCGATGGCGATGCCGAGCAGGCCGTTCGGCAGGACGTCGCGCATGAGCAGCAGCAGCGAGTCGTTGTACTTGACGCCCTCGCCCGACGCGCCGCCGGGCGGCGAGCCACCGTTCTTCAGCTGCCCGATCTCCGGGACGAGGACGGCCGCGATCATGCCGGGCAGGATGACGATGAACGGCACGAACATCTTCGGGAACGCGCCGATGATCGGCGTCTTGCGGGCGGCCGAGATGGAGTTGGACGCCATGGCGCGCTGGACCTCGACGAAGTTCGTCGTCCAGTAGCCGAAGGACAGCACGAAGCCCAGGCCGAAGACGATGCCGACGACGGACCAGAACGGCGAGCTGAAGCCGGACAGCGCCTCGCCGGGCCACGAGTGCAGCTGCTGGTCGGCGGGCGGGACACCCGCCTTGGCGGGGGCCGACGTCGCGAGCTGGGTGATCTTGTCCTGCAGCCCCTGCCAGCCGCCGACGCGGTGCAGGCCGATGAGGGTCAGCGGCAGGAGGGCGGCGACGATGACGAAGAACTGCAGCACCTCGTTGTAGATCGCCGCCGACAGGCCACCGAGCGTGATGTACGACAGGACGATCGCCGCCGCCACGAGGAGCGCGACCCAGAGCGGCCAGCCCAGGAGGGCGTGGACGATCGAGCCGAGCAGGTAGAGGTTGACGCCGGCGATGAGCAGCTGGGCGAGGGCGAAGCTCAGTGCGTTGACGAGGTGGGCGCCGGTGCCGAAGCGCCGGTACATGAACTCCGGGACCGAGCGGACCTTGGAGCCGTAGTAGAAGGGCATCATGACGACGCCGAGGAACAGCATCGCCGGGATGGCGCCGACCCAGAAGTAGTGAACGGTGGAGATGCCGAGCTCGGCGCCGTTGGCGGACATGCCCATGATCTCGACGGCGCCGAGGTTGGCCGAGATGAAGGCGAGGCCGGTGACCCAGGCCGGCAGGGACCGGCCCGACAGGAAGAAGTCGATGGAGTCGGACACGGCGCGCCGGGCCATGAGCCCGATGCCGAGGACGAAGACGAAGTACAGCGCGATGATGACGTAGTCGACGGGGTTGGCACTGATGATGGAGTCCGCTGTCGGTAGACCCGCGAGTGAGCGCATGCGATCAGTCCCTTCGTTGGGCGACCCGTTCGACGCTAGCGCAGCCGGGCCCGCCGGTCGCGTCAGGACACCTCCTGGTTGGTCGGGTCGGGAACGGGGCTGATGGCGCGCTTCAGCGGCACGGTGGCATCGACCGCCGCCTCGACCGGGATCGTCATACCCTTCTCGAGCGCGCGCTTCACGGCCAGGTAGTCACCGCTGGCGTTGACGGCCTCGACGGCCACGAGCAGGCCACCGCGGTAGCTGAGCAGCGAGAACGACTCTGCCGCAGGGTCGCCGCGCAGGACCGTCGTGTCGGCACCGTGCGGCAGGCCCGCGATCTGGAGGCGCAGGTCGGCCTGGTCGCTCCAGAACCACGGCACGCTGTCATAGGGCTCGGGCCGGCCGGCCAGCGTCGCGGCGGCGGCCCGGGCCTGGTCGGTCGCGTGCGGCACGCTCTCCAGCCGGGTCGGGCCGGCGCGCCCGCGGGAGAAAGGGTTCGGGCCGACGGTGCAGTCACCGGCGGCGACGGTGCGACCGTCGGACGCGCGGGCGAACCGGTCGACCACGATGCCGCGCGGCTCGACCTCCAGGCCGAGCCGGCGGGCGAGGTCGGTCCGTGGCTCGACGCCCGTGCCGACGACGACGAGGTCCGCCTCGAGCTCGGTGCCGTCGGCCAGCACGACCGCCTCGGCGCGACCGGCGGTGCCGTGGATCCGCGTCGCCCGTGCCCCGAGGAGGACCCGGGTGCCGCGGCGTCGGTGGCCCTCGAGGTAGAAGGCCGACAGCTCGGGGGTCACCGCGCGCGACAGCAGGCGGTCGGCGACCTCGACGACCGTGACGTCCGCGCCGAGGGCCCGGGCGCTCGCCGCCACCTCCAGCCCGATGAAGCCGCCGCCGACGACGACCACCGACCGGGCGGCCCGGACCGCGGGAACGAGCGCGTCGGCATCGGCGAGGCTGCGCAGCGCCAGGACGCGGTCGAGGTCGGCGCCCTCGACCGGGAGGGTCCGGTTGACGGCCCCGGTCGTCAGCGCCAGGCGGTCCCAGACGATCTCGCGACCTGTGTCGGTGCGGGCGGTGCCCGCGATCTCGTCGCCGTTCCGGGAGAGGTCCACGACCCGCTCGCCGGTCAGCAGCTCCACGCCGTGCTCCGCGAACCACGAGGCGGGACGGAAGACCAGGGAGGCCCGGTCGTGCTCGCCGCGCAGGTAGGTCTTCGACAGGGGTGGGCGCTCGTACGGTGGCTCGGGCTCCTCACCGACGAGGACGACGGGGGAGTCGTCCCCGAGCTCGCGCAGCGCCGTGACGAGCGAGATGCCCGCCTGCCCTGCCCCGACGACGAGGATCGTGCGGTCGGCAGCCATGTCCGCCAGCCTAGGGTGGACGACATGACGTGGACGCCGACGACCCCGGAGACCGTCTTCACCTACGGCGCCCCGACGCTGAAGTTCGGCCCCGGGTCGGCGGACGAGGTCGGGCACGACGTCGTCGCCCTCGGCGCCCGCCGGGTCCTCGTCGTCACCGACCCCGGCGTCCTCGCCACGGGCGCTCCCGCCCGGGTCGCCGACGGCATCCGGTCCGCGGGTGCGGAGGTCGTCGTCCACGACTCGGCCCATGTCGAGCCGACCGACGCCAGCCTCGTCGCCGCCGCCGAGCGCGCCCGGGTCGAGGGTCCCTTCGACGCGTTCGTCGCGGTCGGTGGCGGCTCGGCGATCGACACCGCCAAGGCGGTCGACCTGCTGCTCACCGACGGCGGGGACCTCATGGACTACGTCAACCTGCCCGTCGGTGCGGGCCGGGCCCCGTCGCGGCCGCTCGCGCCCCTCGTGGCTGTGCCCACGACGACCGGCACCGGGGCCGAGAGCACGACGATCTGCGTCCTCGACGTCCTGTCCCAGCGGGTGAAGACCGGCATCAGCCACATCCGGCTGCGGCCCGTGCTCGCGGTGGTGGACCCCCGACTGACCGTGACCCAGCCGGCCGGCGTCACGGCGAGCGCCGGCATGGACATCCTCTGCCACGCCCTCGAGAGCTGGACGGCGCGGCCGTACACGTCCTTCGAGCACAGGACGCCGGGGGAGCGCGTGCCCTACTGCGGCGCCAACCCGATCTCGGACCTCTGGGCCCAGCGAGCGATGACGCTGCTCGCCGGCGCCTTCCGCACCGCCGTGCACGACGGCGGCGACGAGGTGGCGCGCGGCGAGATGGCCCTCGCGGCGACCTTCGCGGGCCTCGGCTTCGGCAACGCCGGGGTGCACGTGCCGCACGCCAACGCCTACCCGGTGGCCGGGCGGGTCCGCGACCACCACCCGGAGGGCTACCCGAAGGGCGAGCCGCTCGTGCCGCACGGCACCGCGGTCGCGCTGACGGCGCCCGAGGCGTTCCGGTGGACCTTCCCGGCCGACCCGAGCCGCCACCTCGAGGCCGCCAGGCTGCTCGAGCCCGGCGTCGACGTCGGCGTCGGTGACCCCGCCGACGTGCTGCCCGGCGTCCTGCGCCGCCTCATGCGAGACATCGACCTGCCCGACGGCCTGGCTGGGGTGGGCTACGGCGAGGGTGACGTCGAGGCCCTCGCCGAGGGGGCGATGAAGCAGCAGCGGCTGCTCGCGACGAGCCCGCGGCCGGTCACCGAGGACGACCTGGCCGGGATCATCCGCCGCTCGCTGCACCCGTCCGACCGTCCCTGACCCCCCGGACGCGGCACCCACCGCAGCACCGACCGCGTCACCGACCGCAGCACCGACCGCAGCACCGGACACGACGCCGGCACAGCAGTCGCCGCCGCGTCGGAGGACCGGCATAGGGTGCCTTACGTGACGACACCGACCCCGGCGCCCGTGGCGCAGCAGCACAGCACCCCGACGCCCCTGCCGATGCCCGGCCGCGGCGACTGGCTCGACTGGGTGGCCACCCGCGGTGAGCAGCAGCTGGCCCTCGTGCGCGACCTCGTCGACGGGCTCAAGGCCGACCCCCCGTCGGATGCCCTCGAGGTGCTCCGGGTCTGGAACGAGGCGCAGGTGGCGCTGTCCAACGCCGCGGCGGTCGGCTCGCTGTTCGCCGAGGTGCACCCCGACGCGGGGGTGCGCGAGCGCGCCGAGTCGGTGGCCCAGGAGGTCCAGAAGCTCGACACCGACCTCGGCCTCGACACCGACCTGTACGCGGTGTTCGCGCGGCTCGACGCCTCGGGCCTCGACGCAGATGCCGCCCGCGTCCTCGAGCGCACCCTGCGGGACTTCCGCCGGTCCGGGGTCGACCGCGACGAGGCGACCCGTGACCGGCTGCGGGCCCTGAGCGAGAAGGCGATCCTGCTCAGCCAGGAGTTCAGCAAGAACATCCGCGAGGACGTCCGCAGCATCCGGGTGACCCCGGACCGGCTCGAGGGCATGCCGCAGGACTGGGTCGAGGCCCACCCCGCCGATGACGACGGGCTCGTCACGGTGACGACCGACTATCCCGACGTCGTGCCGTTCCGCACCTTCGCCCGCGACGCCGAGGCGCGGCGCGCCATCACGACGGAGTTCCTCACCATCGGCTGGCCGGCCAACGACCGCGTCCTGCAGGACCTCTTCGCCGTCCGCCGCGAGCACGCGTCCCTGCTCGGCTACGACACGTGGGCCGACTACGACGCCGAGGTCAAGATGATCGGGAAGGGCTCTGCCATCGGAGAGTTCGTCGACCGCATCACCGAACTGTCCACCGAGAGCGCCGCGCGCGACAAGGGCGTGCTCCTCGAGCGGATGCGCGAGGACGTGCCGGCGGCCACCGACATCGACGGCGCCGACACGTTCTACTACGCCGAGCTGGTCCGCAAGGAGCAGCTCGCGGTCGACGCCCAGCGGGTGCGCACGTACTTCCCCTTCGAGCGGGTGCGCCAGGGCCTGCTCGACGTCACCGGGCGTCTCTTCGGCCTCGAATGGACGCCGGTGCCCGCCGGCGAGGCCGCGACGTGGCACGCCGACGTCGCGACGTACGACGTGTCCTCCGGAGGGGAGCGCATCGGCCGCATCCACCTGGACCTGCACCCGCGCGAGGGCAAGTACAAGCACGCCGCCCAGTTCGACCTCGTCCGTGGGGTCTGCGACACGCAGCTGGCCGAGGGTGTCCTCGTCTGCAACTTCAACCGGGGGCTGATGGAGCACGACGAGGTCGTCACGCTGTTCCACGAGTTCGGCCACCTCGTGCACCACGTCGTGGCCGGCCGGCAACGCTGGGTGCGGTTCTCCGGCGTCGCCACCGAGTGGGACTTCGTCGAGGCCCCGAGCCAGATGCTCGAGGAATGGGCTTGGGACGCAAAGGTGCTCGCGACCTTCGCCCGCAACGCCGACGGCGAGACCATCCCCGCCGACCTCGTCGAGGCGATGCGCCGGGCCGACGACTTCGGCAAGGGCTACCAGGCCCGGACCCAGATGTTCTACGCCGCCCTGTCCTACGACCTCCACGTCCGCCAGACCGACGACCTCACCGCCCGGCTGCGTGAGCTCATGGGGCGGTACTCGGTGTTCCCGTACCTCGAGGGCACCCACATGCACTGCGCCTTCGGCCACCTGGACGGGTACAGCTCCGGGTACTACACGTACATGTGGTCCCTCGTCATCGCCAAGGACATGTTCTCGGCCTTCGACCGCGAGGACCTCTTCGACCCCGAGGTCGCCGGTGCCTACCGCGACAAGGTCCTCGCGCCGGGTGGCCGGCGCGACGCCGCGGACCTCGTCGAGGACTTCCTCGGCCGGCCGTACACGTTCGACGCGTACGCCGCCTGGCTCGCCGAGTGAGGGGCCGAGGCGAGATGCGGGTCGTCTCCCTCCACGTCCACCCGGTCAAGCCGCTGGCCGGCGTCTCGCCCGTGCAGGCGCGCCTCGACGAGCGGGGGATCGGCGGCGACCGCCGGTGGGGTGTCGTCGACCCCGACGGTGCCAAGGTCACCGCGCGCGAGGAGCACGCGCTCCTCGCGCTGCGCGCCGAGCCGTTGCCCGGCGGGGCCGTCCGGCTCACGGACGCGTCCGGCGGCGTCCTCGACGTCCCGGCACCCGTGGACGCGGCCCCGGTCCCGGTGGCCTTCTCCGGTCAGACCCTGGCGCGTCCGGCGGGGGAGGCCTCCGACGCGTGGCTCAGTGAGCGCGTCGGGCGGCCGCTGCGGCTCGTGTGGCAGGACGA
The DNA here is from genome assembly GCF_056755255.1 of Monashia sp. HAY1-5C. Classification (NCBI taxonomy): domain Bacteria; kingdom Bacillati; phylum Actinomycetota; class Actinomycetes; order Micrococcales; family Intrasporangiaceae; genus Intrasporangium; species Monashia sp. HAY1-5C. The sequence continues at coordinate 23,091 of NZ_JBPGXG010000004.1, forward strand.
CGACACGGTGCGTCCGGTGCGGCCCGACCTCGGCGGCCGCGCCGGCGACCGGAACTCGCTGTCCGACGCCGCCCCCGTCCACGTCACCACCGACGCGTCCCTGACGCGGCTCAACGACTGGCTCGTCGAGATCGCCCTCGAGCGCGGCGAGCAGCCGGGCGAGCCGATCGGTCACGACCGGTTCCGCCCCAACGTCGTGGTGGACGGTGACGAGCCGTTCGCCGAGGACGCGTGGCGCCACGTGACGATCGGCGACGTCCCGTTCCGGGCGACGATGGTGTGCGACCGCTGCGTCATGACGACGATCGACCGCGCGGAGCTGGTCACCTCCAAGGAGCCGATCCGCACCCTCGCCAGGCACCGCCGGTGGGAGGGTGCGACGTGGTTCGGCATCCGGTTGACCCCGGTGCTGCCCGTCGCCGCCGACGCCGTCCTGCACGTCGGCGACGAGGTCGTCGCGTCCTGACCGCGCGCGCCCTCAGGGGATCGGCAGCTCCTTGAGCACGACGGGACGGCCGGTGCTGCGCTCCGACAGCTGGGCGAGCGCCTGCCGCACCGTCTTGGAGAACAGGTGCGCGCCCGTGAGGGTCGGGTGCACCCGGTCGGACTGCACCTGGTCCGGGTGGGCCCGGACCGCGTCGGCCCAGTCGGCGACGACGACGTTGGGGTGGCGGCTCGCGACGAGCGCGAGGGCCGCGTTGTCACCGTCGATGCGTGCGAACGGCCCCATGACGTTGACGAGGACGACCATCCGGTTCGGGCCGAGCACGGAGAGCACGTCCTCGACCCGGTCGGCGTCGACGCCGGCGTTCGTCCCGAAGGCGAGCACGACCGCCCGGCGGTTGGCGTCGCCGCGCGCCCTCACCTCGGCGAGCCCGTCGGACCAGCGCCGGTTGGACTTGGCGTCGATGCGGATGCCGGGGAAGTAGTAGCGCAGCGCCTGCAGGCTGCCGACCATGATGGAGTCGCCGTAGGCGTCGATCTCGGGCCCGCTCGGCATCGTGAACGCGGCGTTGTGCGCCCAGGCCGCGCCGGAGGGCCCGCCCGACGGCACCCCGGTGGAGGCGGACGCCTGCGGCGAGGCGGTCCCGGGCACCCCCGCCTTGGACCCGTCGCCGGTGCCGGCCGGACCGGTGGCAGGTGCGTGTGCCGTCGGGGCGGCCTCGTCGGCGGCCGCCTCGTTGGCGGCGAGCATCCGTGCGGTCTCGGTCATGTCGGGCGCGGTGGCGACGACGACGGCCGTGCCGATGAGCAGGACCGTGGCGACACCGGCGACGACGCGTCGGCCGCGGGCCGTCAGCCCGGTGAGCAGACCACCGATCCGGCGACCGACGCCGAGGAACCCGAGGGTCCGGAACGGCGTCTCGACGAAGCGGAAGGTGAGGTCGGCCAGCGCCAGGGTGACGACGACGCACCACAGCCGGGTCAGCCCGTGCCACGTCGTGCCCGGGGCCGACGGGTTGTCGAGGCCGACGAGGAGCACCACCGGCCAGTGCCACAGGTAGATCGAGTACGACCGGGCACCCACCCAGGTCGCGGCCCGGTGGCGGACGAGGCGCTGGAACGGGTCGGGCCCGGTGGGACGCCGGTCGAGGACCCCCATGACGAGGACCGCCGTCGCGAGGGAGACCAGCACGATGCCGCCACGGAAGGTCCACGGCGACTGCTCGCCGAGGAGGACCATCGCGCCGACGAGCACGGCCCCGGCGACGGGGACCGCCCACGCGCCGTGCCGGCCCCATCGCGAGGGTGCCACGCGCAGGGCCAGCGTCGGGGTCGACCACGCGAACGCCAGCCCGGCGCCGGCCATGAGGCCGACGAGGTGCGTGTCGGTGCCGTAGTAGACGCGGGTCGGGTCGCCGTCGGGGGTGAAGAGGGCCGCCATGAGCAGGGCCGACGTGCCGCCCAGCGCCGCGGCCGCCCCGACGCGCACGCGCGAGGACCCGAGGGCGAGCAGGCCGAGGGTCAGGACGGGCCACACGAGGTAGAACTGCTCCTCGACCGCCAGCGACCAGAAGTTCATGAACAGCTGGGGGGCGGTCTGGTCGAAGTAGCTGGACCCCGCCGTGATCTCGACCCAGTTCGTCGAGAACGTCAGCGCGCCGACGATCTGGCGGCCGACGTGGACGAGCAGGTCCTGGCTGACGAGTCGTGCGATGAGCACGCTGGTCACCACGCACAGCACGAGGGCCGGCAGGAGCCGCCGGGCGCGTCGCAGCCAGAAGGCGCCGAAGGCGATGCGCCCCGTGCGTCGGTGCTCGCGCACGAGCAGGGTCGTGATGAGGAAGCCGGAGACGACGAAGAAGACGTCGACGCCGAGGAAGCCCCCGGGCAGCCACGCCGGGTCGAGGTGGTACGCGAGGACGCCGGCGATCGCGAGGGCGCGCAGGCCGTCCAGGCCCTCGATGCGGCCGGAGCGCGAGGACCCCCGGGCCGCGCCGGGCGCGCCGGCCGCACCGGCCGCACCGGCCGGCGTCCGCGCCGGCTCGTCCCGGACCGCGGCCCGGCCGCTCGCCTCGTTCATCGTCGACGTCGCCACGTCGCCTCCTCGTGGGGCTGCGGTGAGTGGAGTCACCGCTCGTGCCTGCTGTGAGCATAGGGACCGATGGTGACGCCGGTGCGACGCCACGCGGGCGACCCGGCTCCCTGCCCCTTCGGCCCGGACCGACCCGCGACGTACCGTGGCGCCATGGCCGGAACGGTGCGCGTGACGATGTTCGTGCGGGGGCAGGTGCAGGGCGTCGGCTTCCGGTGGTGGACCCGGGCCCGGGCGCTCGAGCTCGGCCTCGTGGGGCACGCCCGCAACACCGCCGACGGCCGCGTCGAGGTCGTCGCCCAGGGCCCCCGCGAGGCCGTCGACCGGCTCGAGCAGCTGCTGCGCGAGGAGCCCTCCACGACACGGCGACCCGGCCACGTCGTGTCCGTCGTCGTGCAGGAGGCCGTCCCGAAGGACGGGACCGAGGGCTTCGTGGAGCGGTGACCGACCTACGCTGACCGGGTGAGCCAGCAGCCGTCCCCGTCCGCCGACGACGCGACACCCGCCGAGCTCGTGCGCCTGCGCGGCAGCATCGACAACATCGACGCGGCGCTCATCCACCTGCTCGCCGAGCGCTTCAAGTGCACCCAGCAGGTCGGCGTCCTCAAGGCCGAGCGGCACCTGCCGCCGGCCGACCCGGCCCGGGAGGAGCGGCAGATCGCCCGGCTGCGCGTGCTGGCCGACGAGGCCGGCCTCGACCCCGTCTTCGCCGAGAAGTTCCTCGGCTTCATCATCGCCGAGGTCATCCACCACCACGAGCGGATCGCCAACGGCGCCGACTGAAGTCCCCGGCCGCGCCCGGTCGTGCCCGGTCGTGCTCGTCGCCGCGGGCTCGTCGTCCCGAGCTCGTCGTCCGGCTAGTACAGCGTCGCGTCCTGGCGGGCGTCGAGCGCCGCGTCGTACGCGTCCGCCTCCGCGTCCGACGCGAAGCCGCCCGCCTCGCGGGTCATCCGCCCGGCCGTCGGCACGGCGCTCCGGTCGACGTGGGCGTCGGGCTCCCACAGCCGGCTGCGCCTGACGGCCCGGGCGCACTGGAAGTAGACGCGCTCGACGGTGACGACGAGGACCGACGCCGGCAGGACGCCGCGCACCTCGTGCCGGGCCAGCTCGTCCGGGTCCGTGGACACGACGGCGGTGCCGCGTACCCGCAGCTCCTCGCCGATCCCGGGCACGAGGAAGAGCAGGCCGACCCGCGGGTCCGCGACGAGGTTGCGCAGGGTGTCGAGCCGGTTGTTCCCGCGACGGTCCGGGACGACGAGGGTGCGATCGTCGCGGACCCGGACGAACCCCGGGGCGTCGCCGCGCGGCGACTGGTCGAGACCGCCCCGGCCCACCGTCGCCACGACGAGGAACGGCGAGGCCGCGATGAGCTCCTGGTGGCTCGGCAGCAGGACGGTCGACTCCTTGGCGAGCGAGTTCGCGACCGGCGCAGTCGGGTAGACCTCGAGGAGCCGGTCGAGCGAGGTGACGGCGTGCGGGTCGGTGCGGGTCGTCGCGTCGGTCACGGGCCCACGCTACGCCGCCGGCCCCCGACGCCCCCGACGCCGCGGACGCCCGGAGGCTCACCTCCCGGGCCGGCGGCCGTGCGGCTAGTACGCTGACCGGGATCGCCGCCCGGCCGGACCACAAAGGAACGCCTCTTTCGTGTACGTCAAGAGCCTCACCCTGAAGGGCTTCAAGTCCTTCGCCTCGGCGACCCACCTGCGGCTCGAGCCCGGCATCACCTGCATCGTCGGGCCCAACGGCTCGGGCAAGAGCAACGTCGTCGACGCGCTCGCCTGGGTCATGGGCGAGCAGGGCGCCAAGTCGCTGCGCGGCGGCAAGATGGAGGACGTCATCTTCGCCGGCACCGCCGGGCGCGCGCCGCTCGGCCGCGCCGAGGTCGCCCTGACGATCGACAACTCCGACGGCGCGCTGCCCATCGACTACACCGAGGTCACCATCGCGCGGACGATGTTCCGCAACGGCGGCTCCGACTACTCGATCAACGGCACCCCCTGCCGCCTGCTCGACGTCCAGGAGCTGCTCTCCGACAGCGGCATCGGCCGCGAGATGCACGTCATCGTCGGCCAGGGCCAGCTCGACACCGTGCTGCGGGCCACGCCCGAGGAGCGTCGCGGCTTCATCGAGGAGGCCGCGGGCGTCCTCAAGCACCGCAAGCGCAAGGAACGCGCGCTGCGCAAGCTCGAGACGATGGAGGCCAACCTCACCCGCGTCCAGGACCTCACGAGCGAGATCCGCCGCCAGCTCGGGCCGCTCGGGCGCCAGGCCGAGACCGCGCGCAAGGCCGCCGTCATCCAGACCGATGCCCGCGACGCCCGGCTGCGCCTGCTCGCCGACGACCTCGTCCAGCTGAGGTCGACGCTCGAGCAGGAGGTCGCCGACGAGTCGGCGCTCATCGAGCGCCGCACGCAGGTCGAGGAGGCCATCGCCGACCTCGCGACGCGCCTGGCCGCGCTCGAGGCCGAGGCCGAGGCCGCGCGTCCGCGGCTGACCCGCGCCCAGGACGAGTACGTGGCACTCGGCCGGCTCGTCGAGCGGATGGCCTCGACGCGCTCGCTCGCGGCCGAGCGGGTCCGCCTGCTGTCCGAGGACGACGCCGGCAACGACGGACCGACGCGCGACCCCGACGAGCTGCGCGCCCAGGCCGCGGCGGTCCGCGAGCAGGAGGAGATGCTCCTCGCCGAGATTGAGGAGGCCGGCGCGGCCCTGGAGGAGGCCGTGCTCACCCGCAACGACGCCGAGCGGCGTCACGCCGAGGAGACCTCCCGGCTGGCCCGTGCCTCGCGCGCCGCGGCCGACCGCCGCGAGGGGCTGGCCAAGCTCGGCGGCCAGGTGGGCGCCAAGGCCTCCCGCATCGAGGCCCGCGAGGCCGAGCTGGGGCGGCTGCGCCACACCATCGAGCAGGCCGCGACCCGGGCGGCCGAGGCCGAGCGCGAGTTCGCCCGCCTCGAGGCCGGCGTCGCCCAGGAGGAGGAGGGCGAGCAGGGCCTCGACAGCGCGTACGAGGAGGCAGCCGAACGGCTCGAGGCCGTCGAGGCCGAGGTCGCCCGGTGGAAGGACGCCGAGGCGGCCGCCGACCGCACCCGCACCGGCGCCGCGGCGCGCGTCGAGGCGCTGGAGATGAGCCTGAGCCGCAAGGACGGCGCCGCAGCGCTCCTGGCGGCCGCCGACGACACCCACGACATCCTCGGGTCGGTCGCCTCGCTGCTGACCGTCGAGCCCGGCCTCGAGACCGCGGTGGCCGCCGCCCTCGGCACCGCCGCCGAGGCCCTGGCGGTCGGCTCACTCGACGGGGCCCGAGCCGCGGTGCGCTCCCTGCGCGACGACGACGGCGGGCGCGCGAGCCTGCTCGTGGCCGAGTCCGCCGCGCCCGTCGACCCCGCCGGCTGGCCGGTCCTGGCCGACGGGCAGCGCTGGGCCCGCGACGTCGTCTCGTGCCCCGACACCCTGCGTCCGGCCCTCGAGCAGGTGCTCGACCGCGTCGCCCTCGTGGCCGACGCCGGCGCCGCGTCGGTGCTGGTGCGCCGGCACCCGGGAGTCACCGCCGTGACGAGCGAGGGTGACGTCTACGGGCCGGGCTGGGTGCGCGGCGGGAGCCACGCGGCGCCCAGCCTCATCGAGCTGCAGGCGGCCCTGGACGAGGCCCGCGCCGCCGTCGCCACCGCCACCCGGCAGGCGGAGGAGTCCCGGTTCCGGCTCGCCGGCCTCGAGTCCACCCGGGCGGAGCTCGCCGAGGCCGTCGACGAGGCGCTCGAGCGACTCAACGAGAGCGACGCCCGCATGTCGGCGGTCGCCGAGAAGCTGGGATCCCTGGGCCAGGCGGTCCGCGCCGCGCGGGCCGAGGTCGAGCGCACCGAGCGCGCCATCGCGGACGCCACCGCCGCCCTCGAGGCCGACCAGGCCGAGCACGCCGAGCTGCTCGAGCGGCTCGAAGCCGCGAGCGGCGAGGGGGAGGTCGAGGACGAGCCCTCGACCGAGGAGCGCGACCGCCTCGAGGACCTCGCCCGCGAGGCCCGGGCCACCGAGACCGAGCTGCGCCTCGCCCTGCGCACCCGTGAGGAGCGCGCCCGCGCCCTCAAGGACCGCGCCGACGCCCTCGAGCGCAGCGCCCGGCACGAGGAGGAGGCACGCGAGCGGCTCGCCGCCCGGCAGGAGCGGCGCCGCCGCGAGGCCGCCGTGGCCGAGGCCGTCCGGGTCGCCGCCACGTGGGCGCACGGCCTGCTCGTCGAGTCGGCCGAGGAGGCGGGCCGTGCCCGGGCAGCCGGTGAGGCCGAGCGCACCGAGCGCGACGCGGAGCTCGCCGTCGTCCGCAAGGACGTCGCGACGCTGCAGGCCGAGCTGCGCGAGCTGACCGACTCGGTCCACCGCGACGAGGTGGCGCGGGCCCAGCAGCGCCTGCGCATCGAGCAGCTCGAGACGCGCGCGGTCGAGGAGCTCGGCATCGCGCCGGATGCGCTCGTCGACGAGTACGGCCCGCACCAGCCGGTGCCGGTCGTGCCCGACCCCGACGCCGACGCCGACGCCCCGCAGCCGGAGCCGGTGCCGTTCGTGCGCGACGCCCAGGAGAAGCGGCTGCGGCAGGCCGAGCGCAAGCTGAATGCGCTCGGCCGCATCAACCCGCTGGCGCTGGAGGAGTTCTCGGCGCTCGAGGAGCGGCACAAGTTCCTCACCGAGCAGCTCGAGGACCTCAAGAGCAGCAAGCGGGACCTGCTCGACATCGTCAAGGAGGTCGACGAGCGCGTCGAGCGGGTCTTCGCCGAGGCGTTCGAGGACACCGCGGTGCAGTTCGAGCGCGTCTTCCAGCGACTCTTCCCGGGCGGCGAGGGGCGGCTCGTGCTCACGGACCCGTCGAACATGCTGACGACCGGCCTCGAGGTCGAGGCGCGCCCGCCCGGCAAGAAGATCAAGCGGCTGTCGCTGCTGTCCGGCGGCGAGCGCTCGCTCGTCGCGGTGGCGCTGCTCGTGTCGATCTTCAAGGCCCGGCCCTCGCCCTTCTACATCATGGACGAGGTCGAGGCCGCGCTCGACGACGCCAACCTCGGCCGCCTCATCACGCTCTTCGAGGAGCTGCGCGACAGCTCCCAGCTCATCGTCATCACCCACCAGAAGAAGACGATGGAGATCGCCGACGCCCTCTACGGCGTCAGCATGCGGGGCGACGGCGTGACGACCGTGGTCAGCCAGCGGCTGCGCGACGTCGCCGACCAGCAGTCCGCCTGACGCGTCCGGCGTTGCCGAATCGTCACTCCCGCTGGTTTGCGTCCCTCGAGTAACATGCGTCACTCTTGTCACATGGTCTTCCTCGTCATCTCGATGCTCGTCGTCACCGTTCTCGGTGTGGCGGTCGTCGGCGTCGTCGCGGTGCCCGCGCACCGTGGTGGCCGAGACCTGCTCACCGCCAAGGGGGAGGGGGTCGCACGCGAGGCACGTCGTCGCGCGTCGGCCCTGGGAGGGACGCGACACACGCGCGCCCGCACGCACTGACCGGACGGCGAGCCCGCGTCCTGCGCATCGGTCGCGGCTCGCGGGGGTGGTCCGGCTGCGTGGTTGGATGACCGGGTGGACACAGTCTGGATCTACGTCATCATCGGCGCGCTCGTGCTCGTCGGTGGCATCGTCTACGGCGTCACGCTGACCCGAGGGCGCGGCCGCGACGCGACGCTCGAGCGTGAGGCGCCGCCCGCACCGGGCCTGCCCGTCGAGGACCTCGACCGCAGGCCGCCCGCTCCGAGCGACACGACGGCACCACCGGTCGACAGACCGGGGGCTCCCGCCGAGGTCGAGACCGTCGGCCCGGAGGCCGCGGCCGAGACCGTCGAGACCGTCCAGCCGGAGGTCGCGCCGACCCCCGTGATCGAGCGGCCCGAGTCGGCCCGCGGACGGCTCCAGCGGCTGCGCGCCCGGCTCGCCCGCTCCAACACCGCGCTGGGCAAGGGACTGCTCGCGCTCCTGTCGCGCGGCAGCCTCGACGAGGAGGCCTGGGAGGAGGTCGAGGACACCCTCATCGCCAGCGACCTCGGCGTCGAGGCCGCCACCGAGCTCGTCGACTCCCTGCGGACCAGGGTCAAGGTCGAGGGCACGAGCGACGAGGCCACCGTGCGCGGTTGGCTCCGCGAGGACCTCCTCGCCCTCGTCCAGCCGGACATGGACCGCCGCATCGCGAGCAGCCGGGTGGGCGACCGGCCGGCCGTCGTCCTCGTCGTCGGCGTCAACGGCGCCGGCAAGACGACGACCGTCGGCAAGCTGGCCCGGGTCCTCGTCGCCGAGGACCGCGAGGTGCTCCTCGGCGCCGCCGACACCTTCCGCGCCGCGGCCGCCGACCAGCTCGAGACCTGGGGTGCCCGGGTCGGCGTCGCGACCGTCCGCTCGGACCGCGACGGCGCCGACCCCGCCGCCGTCGCCTTCGACGCCGTGCGGGCCGGCATCGAGGAGGAGGCGGACGTCGTCATCATCGACACCGCCGGGCGCCTCCACAACAAGGTCGACCTCATGAACGAGCTCGGCAAGGTCAAGCGTGTCATCGAGAAGCAGAGCCAGATCGACGAGGTGCTCCTCGTCCTCGACGCGACGACCGGCCAGAACGGGCTCCAGCAGGCCACGGTGTTCTCCCAGGCCGTCGACGTCACCGGCATCGTGCTGACCAAGCTCGACGGCACGGCCAAGGGCGGCATCGTCGTCGCGGTCCAGCGCCAGCTCGGGGTCCCGGTCAAGCTCGTCGGGCTGGGGGAGGGCCCCGACGACCTCGCGCCGTTCGACCCCGACGCGTTCGTCGACGCCATCCTCGCCTGAGGCCGGAGGGTGCGCGAGCGGGCCCGTCCACGATCCGGACGGGCCCGCTCGGCGTAACTCCGGGCTAACACCGGGCGCGTGTTGTTGACACGGCCGTAACACGACGCGGCGTCCGGTGAAACCGCTCGTCCCCAGACTCCTCGCATGACACCAGCACTGATGCCCCTCGCGGCACAAGCTCCACAGATCAACGAGGCCGCGACCGCGTTCATGCTCGTCGCCTCCTCGATGGTCCTGCTCATGACGCCGGGTCTCGCCTTCTTCTACGGCGGCATGACCCGTTCGAAGTCCGTCCTCAACATGATGATGATGAGCTTCGGCGCCCTGGCCGCCGTCGGCATCGTCTACGTGCTCTGGGGCTACTCGATGTCCTTCGGCAACCTCCAGGACAAGACCGGTGACGTCGGTGGCATCTTCACCAGCCCGTTCCACCTCTTCGGCCTCGGGGCCCTGGCCGACGCCGACGGCGCGGCGCGCCTCGTCGACCCGTTCGGCGTCGGCGTCTGGATCCCCGAGTACATCTACGTCGGGTTCCAGCTGACCTTCGCGGTCATCACCGTCGCGCTCATCAGCGGCGCCATCGCCGACCGCGTCAAGTTCGGCACGTGGATCGTGTTCTCCGTCGTGTGGGTCACGGTCGTCTACTTCCCGCTGGCCCACATGGTCTGGGGCGGTGGGCTGCTGTCCAGCGCCGAGAACGGGCTGTCGGCCAAGCTGTTCGGCGTCGCCGACGGCGTGGCGTCGGTCATCCCCATCGACTTCGCCGGTGGGACCGTCGTGCACATCAACGCCGGTGCCGCCGGCCTGGCCCTCGCGATCCTCGCGGGCAAGCGGCTCGGCTTCGGCAAGGTCGCGATGCGACCGCACAACCTGCCGCTCGTCATGATCGGCGCCGGGCTGCTGTGGTTCGGCTGGTTCGGGTTCAACGCCGGCTCCGAGCTGGCCGCGGACGGCGTCGCCTCGAAGGTCTGGCTCAACACGACGGTCGCCACGTGCGCCGCCGCAGCCGGCTGGCTCCTCGTGGAGAAGCGCCGCGACGGCCACGCCACCTCGCTCGGTGCCGCGTCCGGCGTCGTCGCCGGCCTCGTCGCCATCACCCCGGCCTGTGGCGCGCTGACGCCGGTCACCTCCATCATCCTCGGCGTCGTCGCCGGTGGCCTGTCGGCCGTCGCCGTCGGCCTCAAGTACAAGCTCGGCTACGACGACTCGCTCGACGTCGTCGGCGTGCACCTCGTCGCCGGACTCTGGGGCACCATCGGCGCCGGCCTGCTCGCGACCGGGACGGGCCTGTTCCTCGGCGGCGGCTGGCAGCAGACCGTCCTGCAGGTCATCATCGCCCTGATCTCGGTCGTGTTCTCGTTCGTCCTCACCTACGTCATCGGTCTGGCCCTCAAGGCCACGCTCGGCTGGCGGATCGCCGAGGACGCCGAGTCCGAGGGCATCGACCAGGTCGTCCACGCGGAGACCGGGTACGAGCTCGGCGGCTTCCCTGCCTCCACCGGCCGCTCCGCCGCCGCCCGTCCCGTCGTCACCGCCTCGCAGGTCGAAGGAGCCAACGCATGAAGCTCATCACCGCCATCATCAAGCCCCACCAGCTCGACGAGGTGAAGGAGGCCCTCGAGGCCTTCGGGGTCGCCGGCATGACGATCAGCGAGGCCAGCGGCTACGGCCGCCAGCGGGGCCACAGCGAGGTCTACCGCGGCGCGGAGTACACGGTCGACTTCGTGCCGAAGGTGCGGCTCGAGGTGCTCGTCGACGACGTCGACGCGTCCGACGTCCTCGACGTCATCCTCAAGGCCGCCCAGACCGGTCGCATCGGTGACGGCAAGATCTGGTCCGTGCCGGTCGACGAGGTCGTCCGCGTCCGCACCGGCGAGCGTGGTATCGACGCGCTCTGAGCGCGACCCACCTCCAGCGGACGCAGCACCGGAGAAGTACAGCACCACAGCATCGTGCACACGCACCACAAGGGGACGGCGAGAACCTGACATGACGGATGTGACCACCCGACGTCTGGACCTCGCCGGCACCCGGACCTTCGCGATGCCCGGCGCCGGACCCACCCGGCGCCGGGCGCTCGCGGAGTTCGGGTTCGGGTGGCTCCAGGAGCTCTGGCGCGAGGCCTGCGCCGGGCGACGGCATGCCGGGGTGGCCCTCGCCGCGGTCGGCTCGCTCGCCCGTGGCGACGGGGGACCCCTCAGCGACTACGACCTCGTCCTCGTCCACCACCCGCGGGGGCTGTCGGGCAAGGAGGTCGGCGCCTTCGCCGACCGGCTCTGGTACCCGATCTGGGACGCCGGGGTGAAGCTCGACCACAGCGTCCGCACCGTGGCCGACTGCCGGGCGGTGGCCTCGGAGGATCTCTCGGCCGCGGTCGGGCTGCTCGACCTGACCCACGTCGCCGGCGACGCTGACGTCGTCAACGCGGCCCGCTCGACGGTGGCGCACGACTGGCGCGCCAACGCCCGCACGCGCCTCGGCGAGATGCACGAGTCCGTGCTCCAGCGGCACTCCCGACAGGGTGACCTGGCCCACCTCATCGAGCCCGACCTCAAGGAGTCGCACGGCGGCCTGCGCGACATGTCGGTCCTGCGCGCCCTGACGGCCGCCTGGCTCACCGACCGTCCGCACGGGGAGGTCGACGCCGCCTACGAGCGCATCCTCGACATCCGCGACGCCATCCACGTCGTCACCGGCCGTGGGCGCGACCGCCTCACCCGCGACGACCAGGACGCGTGCGCGGCGCTGCTCGGCCACACCGACGCCGACGACCTGCTCACCGAGCTGTCGACGTCGGCCCGGACCATCGCCTACGCCGTCGACGGCACGTTGCGCCGGGCCATGCAGTCCCAGCGTGCGCGGACGCTGCGCGTCGGGCCCCGCCGGCCCCAGCTGGCCCCGCTCGGCTACGGCCTCTACCGGCACGACGGCGAGGCAGTGCTGGGCCCGTCCGCCGACCTCGCCTCCGACCCGGTCATCCCGCTGCGGGCGGCCGTGGTCGCGGCCCGCGCCGGCATCCCGCTGTCGCCGACGACCCTGAAGAACCTTGCCGCACAGGCCCCCCCGATGCCCGAACCGTGGCCCGAGGTCGCGCGCAACCTCTTCGCCGACCTCCTGGCCACCGGTCCCGGGCTCGTCACCGTCTGGGAGGGCCTCGACCTCGCCGGTGTCATCGAGCGGTGGATCCCCGAGTGGGGCGTCGTCCGCAGCCGCCCACAGCGCAACGCCGTGCACCGCCACACCGTGGACCGGCACCTCATCGAGACCGTCGTGGCCGCGAGCGGCATGGTCCGCGACGTGTCGCGGCCCGACCTGCTCATGCTGGCCGCGGTGCTCCACGACATCGGCAAGGTGCCCGGAGCCCAGGACCACTCGGTCACCGGTGCGGGTATCGCCGACCGTGTGCTGGCCCGCATGGGTGTCCCCGACGCCGACCGTGCGGTCGTCGTGCGGCTCGTGCGCGAGCACCTCACGCTCGTCGACCTCGCGACCCGTCGCGACCCGGAGGACCCGGCCACGATCACGGCCCTGTCCGATGCCGTCGCCGGGTCGGCGACGACGCTCGACCTGCTGCGCGCCCTCACCGAGGCGGACGCGTCGGCTGCCGGCCCGAAGGCGTGGAGCGACTGGCGGGCCGGGCTCGTGGCGCGCCTGCACGACGCCTGCCGGTCGGCCCTCGGCGCCCGCACCGACGGAGAGGGGCCGCTCGTGGTGGAACCGATGGAGACCGTGCCGCTCTCGCCCGAGGCACAGGCGCGCGTCGCCGCCGGCGAGCCGTACGTCACCGTGACCTCGCTCGGCGGCGCGCACCGCATCGACATCGTCGACCGCGACCGTGCCGGCCTCTTCGCCGACACCGCCGGACTGCTCGCGGCGCACGGCTTCGTCGTCCGCTCTGCCATCGTGCGGACCCTCGACCGGCTCGCTGTCAACGAGTGGTGGGTCGACTCGCCGAGCAGCGAGACGCCGCTGCCCGAGGCGATCGCCCGTGACCTGACCCGGGTGGCGGCGGGGGACCGGTCACCGCTCGGCAGGCTCCAGCGTCGACGGTCCTCGAGCGTGCGCAGCCCCGGCTCGGGGTCGGTCGACTCAACGCGCGCCATGGTCATCAGCAGCGCGTCCGAGACCGCGACGGTCATCGAGGTGCGCGCCACGGACCGCCCCGGTCTGCTGCAGGACATCGGCATCACGCTGGCCAGGGCGTCGCTGTCGGTGCGGTCGGCCCACATCGCGACGTACGCCGGCCAGACGCTCGACACGTTCTACGTCACCGAGTTCGGCGGCGGCCAGCTGGCACCGGCCCGCGCCGCCCAGGCCGTCGCCATGATCATCGACACCTGCGACGCCGACTGAACCGGCGCCGGCCGAGCGCGGGGTCGGAGCAGGACGCCGGAGCGGATAGCCTTTGCGGGTGTTCGCATCCCTGTCTGACCGGCTGACCGCCACCTTCAAGAACCTCCGCGGCAAGGGGAGGCTCTCGGAGTCCGACGTCAACTCGACGATCCGCGACATCCGGCTCGCCCTGCTCGACGCCGACGTCGCGCTGCCCGTCGTCAAGCGTTTCACCTCGCGGGTGCGCGAGCGCGCGCTCGGCGCCGAGGTCAGCCAGGCGCTCAACCCGGCCCAGCAGGTCGTCAAGATCGTCAACGAGGAGCTCGTCGGGATCCTCGGTGGGCAGACCCGCACGCTGCGGCTGGCCAAGCAGCCGCCCACGGTCATCCTCCTGGCGGGCCTGCAGGGCTCCGGCAAGACGACCTTCGCCGGCAAGCTCGGGCGCCGCCTCAAGGACCAGGGGCACACGCCGGTGCTCGTCGCCGCCGACCTCCAGCGCCCCAACGCCGTCACCCAGCTCGAGGTCGTCGGTGAGCGCGCCGGCATCCCGGTCTTCGCCCCGGAGCGGGGCAACATGGGCGGCCACGACGCCGTCCTCGGCACCGGCGAGGGCACCCGCTCCTTCGGCGACCCCGTCGCCGTGTCACGGCTCGGCATCGAGCGCGCGCGCGCCAAGCAGTACGACGTCGTCATCGTCGACACCGCCGGCCGCCTCGCCGTCGACGCCGACCTCATGCAGCAGGCGTCCGACATCCGTGACGCCGTGCAGCCCGACGAGGTCCTCTTCGTCATCGACGCGATGATCGGCCAGGCGGCCGTCGAGACCGCCCAGGCCTTCCACGACGGCGTCGCCTTCACCGGCGTCGTGCTGTCCAAGCTCGACGGCGACGCCCGCGGTGGTGCAGCCCTGTCGGTCACCGAGATCACGGGCGAGCCGATCATGTTCGCCTCGACCGGTGAGAAGGTCACCGACATCGAGGTGTTCCACCCCGACCGCATGGCCAGCCGCATCCTCGACATGGGCGACGTCCTGACGCTCATCGAGCAGGCCGAGAAGGCCTTCGACAAGCGCCAGGCCGACGAGATGGCCCGCAAGTTCCTCGCCGAGGAGGACTTCACGTTCGAGGACTTCCTCGAGCAGATGAACGCCATCAAGCGCATGGGCTCGCTCAAGTCGATGCTGAAGATGATGCCGGGCATGCAGGGCATGCGAGAGCAGCTCGACGCCTTCGACGACCGCGAGTTCGACCGGGTCGAGGCCATGGTCCGTTCGATGACGCCCTTCGAGCGCACCCACCCCAAGCAGATCAACGGCTCCCGACGCGCCCGCATCGCCAAGGGCTCCGGTGTCACCGTCACCGACGTCAACCAGCTGCTCGAGCGCTTCGGCCAGGCCCAGAAGATGATGAAGTCGCTGGCCCGTGGCGGTGGTGGCGGTCTGCCCGGGATGCCGGGAGTCCCCGGCAAGGGCAAGCGCGGCAAGCAGCAGCCGCAGCGCAAGAAGAGCAAGAGCGGCAACCCGGCCAAGCGGGCCGCGGAGGAGCGCGCCGCCGCCGAACGCGCCGGAGCGCCGCGTCCGCTGGCGGGCAGCTCGTTCGGCGGTGCCGACGGCTCGGCCGACCCGCTCGCCGGCCTCGACCCGTCGAGCCTGCCGAAGGGCTTCGAGAAGTTCCTCGGCAAGGGCTGACGCCGGCCTCCCGGGCCCACGCGTCCGGTCGACCGGCCGGAACCACGGACGCCCGGGCCGGGCGCCCGTCCCCCTGGTCCGTCCTCCCGCCTGGCGCGTGTTCGCCTCGGGCGAAACCCCGCCGGCCCGGGAATGCCTCCAGCGGCCCGTTCGCTGCACGGGTGAGGTGCACCGCGCTCGCCGCGGTGGGGCAGCAGGAGGAGGAATGGCGCTCTTCGAGATGCCGGCGGCGCCGGAACCGGCCGACGACGAGGTCCTCGACGCGTACTCACGGACCGTGAGCTCCGTCGCCCGCCGGCTCGCACCGGTCGTGGCGAGCCTCCGGGTCCACCGGCCGGTCCGGGGCGGGACCGTCGAGGGCGGCGGGTCGGCCGTCGTGCTCACCGAGGACGGGCTGCTGCTGACCAACGCCCACGTCGTCGACGGCGTCGACCGGGGCACGGCCCACTTCGTCGACGGCACCTCCGTCACCGTGCACCTCGTCGGGACCGACCCGCTCTCGGACCTCGCGGTCGTGCGCGCCGAGTCGTCGCTCGCCCCGCCGCCCGAGTTCGGTGACGCCGACCGGCTCGAGGTCGGGCACGTCGTCGTCGCCATCGGCAACCCCCTCGGCCTCGAGGGGAGTGTCACAGCCGGCGTGGTCAGCGCCCTGGGGCGGTCGCTGCCGACCCGCTCCGGCACTGCCGGCCGGTTCGTCGAGGACGTCATCCAGACCGACGCGGCCCTGAACCCGGGCAACTCCGGTGGGGCGCTCGCCGACTCCCGGGCGCGGGTCGTGGGGATCAACACGGCGGTGGCCGGTGTCGGGCTGGGCCTCGCGGTACCCGTCAACGCCACCACCCGCAGGATCATCGAGGCGCTCGTCGACGACGGGCACGTCCGCAGGGGCTACCTCGGCCTGGTGACCGCGCCCGTCCCCGTGTCCGACGAGGTCGCGGCCAGACTCGGCCGACGCACCGCGCTGCGAATCGTCCAGGTGGTGCCGGGCAGCCCTGCCGAGGGCGCGGGGCTCATGCGGGGCGACGTCGTCGTCGCCGCGGACGGGCGAGCGCTGACCGACGCGCAGTCGCTGCAGCGGATCCTGCTCGACGAGGCCATCGACCGGTCGATGGAGATCACCGTCCTTCGCGGGTCCGCGCTCGTCGACGTCTTCGCGGTGCCCCGGCTCCTGCGCGGGTGACTCCTCGGTGACTCCGGGGCACACCGGCCTAGGCTCGTGCCGTGGTCACGACGAACGGGCTGCACCGCCTCGTCCTCGGCGACGGCCGCCGCGTCGACGTCTGGGAGGGCGGTGACCCGCGGGGCTCGCCCGTCCTGTACTTCCACGGCACCCCCGGTGGCCGCCTGCAGGGCGCCCTCGGCGACGGCGCCGCCCGGCGCGCGGGCGTGCGGCTGGTGTCGGCGTCGCGTCCGGGGTACGGCGGTTCGAGCGACGCCGCCACGACCCTGACGTCGGTGGCGCGCGACGCGGTCGAGGTCGCCGACCGGCTCGGGATGGGGTCCTTCGCAGCGCTCGGCGCCTCCGGTGGTGGGCCCTACGCCCTCGCGGCAGCGGCCGTCGCGCCGGGCCGCGTCGTCGCGGTCGGGGTCGTCGCCGGGGTCGGGCCGCTGGCCGAGCTCGAACCGGGGTCCGTCGACGCCGAGGCCACCGCTCTCCTGCGGGCCGGACGCGTCGAGTCCGCCGTGGCACGGGTGGACCGCCTGCACCGTGACGGTCGCGGCCACCTCGTCGGCAGGTTCGTCGTGCCGGAGCTGCTCGAGCCGTGGACCCCGGCCGGACGGCCCGGCGTGCCCGCCTACCGCGGCGTCTCGCGGGACGACCTCGCGCTCGGGCCGGGGTGGGACCTCGACCTGTCCGCCGTCCGGGCCCCCGTCCACCTCTGGTACGGAGACCACGACCGGGCGGTGCCGCTGGCCCACGGCGAGTGGCTCCACGCGCACCTGCCCACCTCGGTTCTCGTCGTCCGTGCGGGCGCCGGCCACCTCGCCACCCTCGTGGCCCACTGGGCCGACGTCCTCGCGACGCTCCGAGGCGCCCACCGCTGAGCCCGGCCGGAGGCCTTCCCGGTTAGGGTCGGTGCCATGACAGCACCGGTGCTCCATGTGCGTGGTCGCGTGCTCGTCGGACCGGAGGAGACGGTCGACCAGCTGTGGGTCGTCGACGGGCGCATCACCTTCACCGCCCCCGCCTCGACCGTGGACGTGCAGACGCTCGAGGGCTGGGTGGTGCCGGGCATCGTCGACGCGCACTGCCACGTGGGCCTCGGGCCGCACGGCGAGGTGCCCCGCGAGGTCGCCGAGCAGCAGGCGATCACCGACCGTGACGCCGGCACGCTCCTCATCCGCGACGCCGGCCAGCCGGGTGACACGCGATGGGTGGACGACCGTGCGGACCTGCCCAAGATCATCCGTGCCGGGCGACACATCGCGCGGACGCGCCGCTACCTGCGCAACTTCGGGCACGAGATCGAGGAGGACGAGCTGACGCGCTACGTCCGGCTCGAGGCCCACCGCGGCGACGGCTGGGTCAAGCTCGTCGGGGACTGGATCGACCGCGACGTCGGCGACCTCGCGCCGAGCTGGTCCCGGGAGGCGGCCGCCGCCGCCGTCGCCACCGCGCACGAGGAAGGGGTCCGCGTCACGGCGCACTGCTTCGGCGAGCAGTCGCTGCGCGACCTCGCGGATGCCGGCATCGACTGCGTCGAGCACGCCACCGGCCTCCAGGACGACACCATCGACACCTTCGCGGCCCAGGGCATCGCCATCGTGCCGACGCTCGTCAACATCGCGACCTTTCCGGCGATCGCCGAGCCGGCGCGGGAGAAGTTCCCCGGCTACCACCGGCACATGCTCGACCTGCACGCGCGGCGGCACGCCACGGTCGGCGCCGCCCACGAGGCCGGGGTGCCGATCTACGTCGGCACCGACGCCGGTGGCAGCCTGCCCCACGGCCTCGCGGTCCAGGAGATGGTCGAGCTGACCACGGCCGGCCTGACCCGGGTCGAGGCGTTGTCCGCGGGGACGTGGTCGGCCCGACGGTGGCTGGGCCGGCCCGGCCTTGAGGAGGGTGCCGACGCCGACCTGCTCGTCGTCGCCGGTGACCCGCGCGAGGACCTCTGCGCGCTCGCGGACCCGACGGGCATCGTCCTGCGGGGGCGCGTTGTCCGCTGAGGGGCCCCGTGAGCCCGAGCCCGCCGACCCGCCGCTGAGCGCCAGGGGCGAGCGCGTCGAGGTGCGCCCGCCCCGGCCGTCCGACACGGCGGCCTACGCCGAGGCCGTGACGCGCTCGCTGCGACGGCTGTCGGACTTCGCGATGCCGGACCCGACGAACTTCCCGATCGTCCTGCACAACCAGTCGCCGACCTACCGCACGTTCCTCGTCCTGGCCCGCGACCCCGGGGGCGACCACGGGCTCGTCGGACGCGTCAACGTCGCCAACGTCGTCGGGGGCGCGTTCCGCAGCGCCACGGTCGGCTACGACGCTTACGACCCCTACGTCGGGCGGGGCCTGTTCGCCGAAGGGCTCGAGCTCGTCGTCGGCCTCGCCTTCGCCGACGAGCCGCACGGCCTGGGCCTGCACCGGCTCGAGGCCAACATCCAGCCGGCCAACACCCGCTCGGCCGGGCTCGTGCGCTCCCTCGGGTTCGTCCACGAGGGGTTCTCCCGCGACTTCCTGCACCTGCCCGGCGTCGACGGCCGACGCGCCTGGCGCGACCACGACCGCTACACCGTGCTGTCCTCGGAGTGGCCCGCCCCGCCGTACCGGGCCCACGGGCTGCGGCGCCTCGCCTGCGTCGTCCTCGGCGGCGCGGGGTTCGCCGGGCAGGGTGGCCAGGGCCTCGCCTCGGCCCTCGCGGCCGAGCTCGAGGTGCCCCTGCTGTCGGCGTCGACGCTCACCGGGCCCGACTCCACGGGCGCGACGGTCACGCAGGACGCGCGAACCACCGCCATCCTCTTCGAGCTGCTGCGTACGTCACCGGTCGGTGGTGTCGTCGAGTGCCGCGCGACGCGGCCGGAGGTGCGGATGGGCCTGGCGCGCAGCGGTTTCGCGCCGTCGGTCGTCCCGGTCCTCGACGCGGCCTTCGACGTGCCGCGTCGTGAGGTCGTGCGGCAGGCCCTTGCCGTGCGGGCCGCGTTCGCCTGAGCGCGGTCGGGGCGCAGACACGGTTCGGAGCACCGTCCCGCGTCTGGCACAATGGACGGCTGTACCCGTCCGGCCGCAGCTCGGCTGGACCGGACGCCTACACCCGAGCCATGGCTCCCCGCCGATCCCGCGGCGGTCTTGCCGTGCTCACGATGAAGGAGACCACCAGACCGTGGCAGTCAAGATCCGACTTAAGCGCATGGGCAAGATCCGTGCACCGTTCTACCGCGTCGTCGTCATGGACTCGCGCACCAAGCGCGATGGCCGTGCGATCGAGGAGATCGGCAAGTACCACCCCACCGAGGAGCCCTCGCTCATCGAGATCGACGCCGAGCGCGCGAAGTACTGGCTCAGCCAGGGCGCCCAGCCGACCGAGGCCGTCGCCGCCCTGCTCAAGGTCGTCGAGGAAGGCAAGGTCCGGACCGCCGAGCCGAAGCCCTCCAAGAAGGACCTCTACGAGGCCGCCGTGGCCGCCGCCGGCAAGGGCTCCGACGCGGGTGCCTCCGGCGCCACGACCCCGAAGAAGAAGGCGGCCAAGAAGGCCGACGCTCCGGTGGCCGAGGCGACCGAGGCCACCGAGGCCGCTCCCGAGGCCGCCGAGGCCGAGAAGAGCGAGTGACCGTGCTCGAGGAGGCGCTCGAGCACCTCGTCAAGGGCATCGTCGACCACGACGAGGACGTCGTCGTGCGTCGCAAGGAGCTGCGTCGTGGCGAGCTGCTCGAGGTCCGGGTCCACCCCGACGACCTCGGCCGCGTCATCGGCCGCTCTGGACGCACCGCCAGCGCCCTGCGCACCGTCGTCAGCGCGCTCGCGGGCGGCGGGAACGTCCGGGTCGACATCGTCGACACCGACCGCGTCCGCTGAGCCGTCCGAGGACGGCCGCAGCCGCACCACCGACGCCGAGGGGCGTCCCGGGACCTCCCGGGGCGCCCCTCGCGGCGTCCGGGCCACCGCCAAACCTGAGAGGATCGGCGCCATGAACGTCGTGCTCGCGCGCATCGGCAAACCGCACGGCCTGCGGGGAGAGGTCACCGTCCAGCTGCACACCGACGACCCCGAGACGCGGTTCGCCGTCGGCACCGTCATCGAGACGGAGGCCGAGCCGGGAACCGGCGTCCCCCACCGGCTGACCGTGGCGAGCACCCGGGTGCATCGCGGCATCTGGTTGCTGCGTTTCGAGGAGGTGCCCGACCGCGTCGGTGCCGAGGGCCTGCGCGGCACGCGCCTCGTGCTGCCCGAGCCGCAGGCGGCCGCCGAGGAGGACGCCTTCTACGAGGAGGATCTCGTCGGGCTCGAGGTGCGCGACACCGCCGGTGCCCGCCTCGGCACCGTGAGCGGCCTGGAGATCGGCGCGGCCCAGGACCGGCTCGTCCTCGCCCTCGACGAGGGGTTCACGGCCTGGGTTCCGTTCGTGCGGCGCATCGTGCCGACGGTCGAGTCCGACCACGTCGTCGTCGACCCGCCGCCCGGCCTCTTCGACCTCTACCGCGAGGCGGGCGAGTGAGCCCTGCGCCCCCGACCGACGTCGCGCCCGGTGCCGGCCCCACCCTGCGCGTCGACGTCGTCTCGATCTTCCCCGAGTACCTCGCCGCGCTCGACCTGTCGCTCATCGGCAAGGCCCGCGCCGACGGCCTGCTCGACGTGCGCGTCCACGACCTGCGGGACCACGCGCACGACCGGCACCACACCGTCGACGACACCCCGTACGGCGGCGGCGCCGGCATGGTGATGAAGCCGCAGCCGTGGTCCGAGGCGCTCGACGCCGTCGTCGCGTCCGCGCCTGCCGGCAGCGCGGGACGGCCCCGGCTCGTCGTCCCCGGCCCGGGCGGCACCCCGTTCTCGCAGTCTCTCGCCCGTGAGCTGGCGAAGGAGCCGTGGCTGGCGTTCGCCTGCGGGCGCTACGAGGGCATCGACGAACGGGTCTACGAGTACGCTCGCGAGGACCTCGGGCTCGAGGTCTCGGTCGTCAGCCTCGGCGACTACGTCCTCAACGGCGGCGAGGTCGCCGTGCTCGCCATGGTCGAGGCGGTCGGGCGGCTCCTGCCCGGGGTCATCGGCAACGCCGAGTCGCTCGTCGAGGAGTCCCACGAGGACGGCCTGCTCGAGTACCCGATCTACACCCGCCCCCGGACGTGGAAGGGCCGCGACGTGCCGGACGTCCTGCTCTCGGGCAACCACGCCGCCATCGCCGCCTGGCGCCACCGGCAGCGGCTCGAGCGCACTGCGGCACGCCGTCCGGACCTGCTCCACGCCTCGCACGGTGCGGGCGAGGTCGAGATCCGGCTCGCGACGCCGGCCGACGTCCCCGAGCTGCACGTCCTGACCCGAGCCTGCTGGGTGCAGGAGGCCCTCGCCAACGACACCCTCGCGATCCCCGCGCTCACCGAGACCCTCGAGCAGGCCCGGGCCGCGCTCGAGGCCCACGACACGTGGGTCGCCGTCAAGGGCGGCCGCATCGTCGGCTCGGTGCGCACGTCGCGGCACGGCGACGAGTGGTTCGTCGGCCGCCTGTGCGTGGCGCCGGACCTCCAGGGCCACGGGCTCGGCCGGCGGCTGCTCGAGCACGCAGAGGCGACGGCCCCGGCCGACGTCCGCACGTTCGCCCTCGACACGGGCGAGCGCAGCACCGACAACCTGCGCCTCTATCGCAAGGCCGGCTACCGCATCGACACGTCGGCGCAGCCGGCCGTGCCCGGTGCCGTGCGGTTGCGCAAGCGGCGTCGCTGACGCGTCCGTCCTCAGGAGACGAGGGCGCCCCGGAGGTCGTCGGGCAGGATGCGCCGCTCGCGGATGAAGCGGGCCTCGACACCCGCGGTGATGGCCTGGGTGGCCATGATCGCGAAGAGGACGAGGACCTGGGCGGTGGCCGCCTGGATGGCGCTGCCGCCACCGAGCATGACGCCGATGAAGGCGCCCGGCAGCGTGACGAGGCCCGACGTGCGCACCTGGTCCAGGCTCGGGACGATCCCCTCGGGCACCCGCCGGGCGATGATCTCGTCGATGGCCTGGGCGGACGTGAGGCCGAGCGACAACGCCGCCTCGTACTGCCCGTGCTCCTCACGCAGGGCCGCGAAGGCGCGCCGGCCCACGAGCGTGTGCACGGTCATGGTGTTGCCGATGACGATGCCGGCCACCGGGATGAGCGCGATCCCCGTGAAGGGCACGGTGCCGCTGAGGACGATGACCGACACGACGGGCAGCACCCCGCTGGCCATCGCCACGGCGGCCCAGTGCCAGGACGCCGACGCGCCGACGCGCCTGGCGGTCGTGAGCACGGCGGTCGCGAACATGACCCCGACGGCGAGCAGCGACAGCCAGACCGACCCGACGACGACGGTGATGACGAGCGCGACCAGCGACAGCTGCACGACCGCGCGGAGGGCGGCGACGACCGCCTGGCGGTCGAGGGGGATGCGGCCGGCTCGCTGTGCCACGACGGTCACGGTGAGCAGCACGACGAGGGCGAGGGCGACGGACCAGCCGGGGGAGACGTCCACGGCGCCACCGTAGACGGCACCGTGGACCTCACCGTGGACGTGACCGTGGACGTGACCGTCGACGACGCCGGACACACGACCGGTGACGCGGCCGATGACGTGGCCGGTCGCGCCGCCGTGGTCGCGCCGCCCGGTGGGCGCTCGCCGATTTCGGGTCTGCGCGTGGCTCTGGCAGACTTGGTCCTTGCGTCCGGCACATGACGGCCCCTGCCACAGGGGGAGTCGGGTCACCACCACGCGGGTCCGTCCCGCCGGGTGGCCCACGTGGCCCGGCCGACGCGCACCATGACCTGCGAGGGGTGGCCTGTGGCACCCAGGAAAGCGATCCAACCATGCACACGTTCGACGAGCTCAACGCCGCCTCGATGCGCACCGACGTCCCGGAGTTCCGCGCCGGCGACACCGTGAAGGTCCACGTCAAGGTCGTCGAGGGCACCCGCTCGCGCATCCAGGTCTTCCAGGGTGTCGTCATCCGTCGTCACGGCGGCGGCGTCGGCGAGACCTTCACCGTCCGCAAGATCTCCTTCGGTGTCGGGGTCGAGCGCACCTTCCCGCTGCACACGCCGATCATCGACAAGATCGAGCTGGTCACCCGCGGTGACGTCCGTCGCGCGAAGCTGTACTACCTGCGCGGTCTGCGCGGCAAGGCCGCCAAGATCCGCGAGAAGCGCGAAACGGTCCCGGCCAAGGCCGACGCGAAGAACTGACGCACGGCGTCAGGTTGACCACCCGAGGCGCGGTGGGTCCCCACGCGGGCGAGCCGGCATGACAGCCGGCATCCCACCGGAGCAGGGGCCCGCCGCGCCTTCGTCGTCCCCGGGAGTGGCGCGGTCGCGCAGCGCCCTGCGCCGGCACCGCTGGATGATCGGCCCGGCCGTCCTGCTGCTCGCCGTCGTCGTCGTGCGGGCCTTCCTCGTGACGCCGTTCGGCATCCCGAGCGAGTCGATGGAGGACACCCTCCTCGTCGGCGACCGCCTCCTCGTCTCGCGCACCACCGCCCCCGAGCACCTCGAGCGCGGCGACATCATCGTCTTCGACGCCTCCCAGGCCTTCGGCCTGCGGGTCCCCGACCGGGGGTTCCTGCAGACGCTCGTCGAGGCCGCCGAGAGCATCGTCGGCAAGGGCCAGCCGACGGACTACGTCAAGCGGGTCATCGGGCTGCCCGGCGACCGCGTCCGCTGTTGCGCCGCGGACGGACGCCTCGAGGTCAACGGCGTCGCGATCGACGAGCCCTACCTCGCGCCGGGCCAGAAACCGAGCCTCGTGCCCTTCGACGTGCAGGTCCCGCGCGACCGGTTCTGGGTGATGGGCGACAACCGCGGGTCGTCCTCGGACTCGCGGGCGCACCTCGGCGATCCGGGCGGCGGCATGGTGCCGGGGGAGGACGTCATCGGCAAGGTCTGGGTGCGATACTGGCCGCTCGGTCGGCTCGGCCCGGTCGAGCAGGGCCAGATTGCCTCCGTCCCACGAAATGGTGAGTGATGTCGCAGTACACCGGACGCTCCGAGGACCCGACGCGCGGGCGTTCGGCTGACGACAGCGACGACGAGGACTATCTCGACGGTGACTACGACGAGGAGCCGCGTCGCGGCTTCGGGGCGACGCTGCTCGCGGGGATCAAGGAGATCGTCATCGTCGTCGTCCTCGCGATGGCCCTGTCGTTCATCGTCAAGACCTGGCTGTTCCAGGCCTTCTACATCCCGTCCGGCTCGATGGAGAACACGCTCGTCAAGGACGACCGCGTCATCGTCAGCAAGCTGACGCCCGGCCCCTTCGACCTCAAGCGCGGCGACGTCGTCGTCTTCGAGGACCCGGGCACCCCCTCGCCGTGGCTCTCCGGTCTCGACAACGCGCACAGCACCGTCGGCGGGCCGTTCCACGACGCGCTCGTCTTCGTCGGCCTGCTGCCCGAGGACGCCGAGAACCACCTCATCAAGCGGGTCATCGGCCTACCCGGCGACCACGTCCAGGCCGACGGCGGCACCGGCAAGATCAAGGTCAACGGCGTCGAGATCACCGAGTCCTACGTCAAGCCGGGCGACGCCCCGAGCCAGGGCAAGGCGTTCGACATCGTCGTGCCGCCGGGCAAGATCTGGGTCATGGGCGACCACCGCTCGGACTCCTCCGACAGCCGATGGCACGACGACGGGACGGGCGCCACCGGCTCGGTGCCCATGGACAGGATCGTCGGACGCGCACTGTTCATCGTGTGGCCCATCGACCACGTGACGTGGCTCGGCGTGCCCGAGCGGACCTTCGGGTCGGTACCCGCGCCCTCCGGCGCCACCCCCAAGGCGACGACGAACCCGACCCCCACCAGCAAGGCGACGACGGCGACGACGGCGTCCCGCTGACGCGCAGACGTCGTCCCGCCACCGCGCTCCGCCCCCGGACAGACTGAAGATGCCCCGACCCGCCCCCTCCAAGAAGCCCTCGCTCCGCGTGGAGCGTGCGCTACAGCGATCCGGCCACCGCCTCCTCGCCGGGATGGACGAGGTCGGGCGCGGCGCGCTCGCCGGGCCCGTCACCGTCGGCGTCGTCGTCATCGACGAGACCG
Organism: Monashia sp. HAY1-5C; assembly: GCF_056755255.1. NCBI lineage: Bacteria > Bacillati > Actinomycetota > Actinomycetes > Micrococcales > Intrasporangiaceae > Intrasporangium > Monashia sp. HAY1-5C. Next base: position 48,636 of record NZ_JBPGXG010000004.1, read on the forward strand.
TCCGCACCGCCCCCACCGGGGTCAAGGACTCCAAGCTGCTCACCGAGAAGGCCCGCGTCGGCCTGGTGCCGCGGATCCAGCGGTGGGCCGTCGCCTACGCCGTCGGGCACGCGTCGGCCGACGAGATCGACGCCATCGGCATCATGGCGGCGCTGCGCCTTGCGGGCACCCGCGCCCTCGCCGCCATCGACGTCGTGCCCGACCTCGTCATCCTCGACGGCAACCACGACTGGCTCACGGCTCCGGGCGAGGTCGGCCTGCTCGCCTTCGCCGGCGACGCCACGGGACCCTCGACGCCTCCGGTGACGACGATGGTCAAGGCCGACCTCAAGTGCTCGTCCGTCGCGGCCGCGAGCGTGCTCGCCAAGGTCGAGCGCGACACGATGATGGTCGGCCTGGCCGACGTGCACCCCGAGTACGGCTGGAACCTCAACAAGGGCTACGCGGCACCCGAGCACCTCGAGGCCCTGACCAGGGTGGGGCCGTGTGACCTGCACCGGCGCTCGTGGCGTCTGCCCGGGGTGGGAGACGACCCCGCGCTCGAGGTGTTGAATGAGATGACCGACGCGTCGCTGCCGCCGCTGGTGGCCGACGGCCAGGGCCAGCAGGGACAGCGCCAGCTGCACGAGCAGCACGAGCAGACAGGAGCGGCGATCACGTGAGCTCGGAAGACCTCGAGAAGTACGAGACCGAGATGGAGCTGCAGCTCTACAAGGAGTACCGCGACGTCGTCGGCCTCTTCACCCACGTCGTCGAGACCGAGCGCCGCTTCTACCTGGCCAACTCCGTCGACGTGAAGGTGCGCACCGACGGCGGTGAGGTGTTCTTCGACGTGACGATGTCCGACGCGTGGGTGTGGGACATCTACCGGCCTGCGCGCTTCGTCAAGAACGTGCGCGTCGTGACGTTCAAGGACGTCAACATCGAGGAGCTGCCCAAGCCCGACATCAAGCTCCCGGAGTCCGGCGACTTCTCCTGACGCCGCCCGTCCCGACGTCGCTCGGGCCCGTGTCCCGCCGGCGCAGGGCGGACGCCGTCCACATCCCCCTTCTCCGGCGCCCGTCGTCCACAGGCCGGCGGCGGTCCCTGGTCCGCTGCCGCGCAGACCGCCGACAGTGGTCGGTATGGACCTCCCGACCCGCGTCCTCGGTGACTACGGCGAGCGGCTCGCCGCGCGCTACCTCGCCGAGCACGGCCTGACCATCCTCGACCGCAACTGGCGCTGCGTGCGCGGCGAGATCGACATCGTCGCCGCCGACCGTGGCTGCCTCGTCGTGTGCGAGGTCAAGACCCGCACCAGCGAGGTGTTCGGGGCGCCGTTCGAGGCCGTGACCTGGCGCAAGCAGCGCAGACTCCGTCAGCTGGCAGGCCTCTGGCGCGACGCGCACCCCGACCACCCGGTCGCCGGGCCGCTGCGCATCGACGTCGTGTCGATCCTCTGGGCCTCCGACACCCGTCCCCGGCTCCAGCACCTGCAGGGGGTGTGCTGATGGGCCTGGGACGCACCCGTGCCGTCGGGCTGCGCGGCGTGCGCGGCTTCCTCGTCCGGGTCGAGGCGCACGTCGCTCCCGGGCTGCCCGGGTTCTCCATCAGCGGTCTGGGCGACTCCGCGGTCGGGCAGTCGGCCGACCGCATCAAGGCCGCCGCCTCCCTCGTCCAGGACATGCCCGTCACCCAGCGACGCGTCATCGTCAACCTCTCGCCGGCGGGCGAGCGCAAGGTCGGCACCGGGTTCGACCTGGCGATCTTCGTCGCGGTCGCGGCGGCTCTCGGCAAGATCCCGCCCGAGGTCGTGCGCTCCGTCGTCCACGTCGGCGAGGTCGGTCTGGACGGTACGGTCCGCCCGGTGCCGGGCGTGCTCCCGCTCGTGCACGCTGCGGCGCAGTCCGGGGCCCGGCACGTCGTCGTCCCGGTCGCCAACGCCGCCGAGGCGAGGCTCGTGCCGGGCATCCGGGTGCACCCCGCGGCCGAGGTCACCGAGCTCGTGCGGCGCTACACGGCGCTCCAGCGCGGCCGCCCGGTCGAGGAGGTCACCGTGCCCGACCCGCCGCCCGCCCTCGAGGAGGAGGTCAAGGACCTCTGCGACGTCGTCGGGCAGGCCGAGGCCAAGCTCGCCCTCGAGATCGCCGCTGCCGGCGGACACCACCTGCTCCTCGCCGGTCCTCCGGGCGCCGGCAAGACGATGCTCGCAGAACGGCTCCCCGGCATCCTGCCGCCCCTCGGCGCAGCAGAGTCCATGGAGGTCACGGCCATCCACTCCGTCGTCGGTGGCTTCCACGACGAGGACGCCGTGGCGGCGCGGCTCATCACGCGCCCACCGTTCGTGGCGCCGCACCACGGTGCGTCGCAGGCGGCGGTCATCGGCGGCGGCAGCGGTCGCATCCAGCCGGGCGCCATCACGCGGGCCCACCACGGCGTGCTGTTCCTCGACGAGACGCCCGAGTTCGACAAGCACGTCCTGCAGGCGCTGCGCACACCGCTGGAACGCGGTGTCGTCGCGATCGCACGGGCCCACGACCACGTGGTGTTCCCGTCCCGGTTCCAGCTCGTCCTGGCCGCCAACCCGTGTCCGTGCGGCCACGGCTGGGGCAAGGGCCTCGACTGCACGTGCACCCCGATGGCCCGTCGCGCCTACTTCGGCAAGATCAGCGGGCCACTGCTCGATCGCGTCGACCTCCAGGTGCATGTCCAGCCGCCGGCGTTGTCGATGGTGGGGCAGCCGCCGGGCGAGCGAAGCACGGCCGTTGCCGCCCGCGTCGCCCAGGCCAGGGACGTGCAACGGGCCCGCTGGTCCGACCGCGTGCCCGGACGCTCGCTCAACGCCGACGTGCCCGGCTCGGTGCTGCGCGAGGGGCCCTGGCGGCTGCCCCCGTCGGTCACCGCCCGCCTCGACCGCGCCCTCGAGTCCGGTGGCATCAGCCTCCGCGGCTACGACCGCACGTTGCGGTGCGCGTGGACGGTGGGCGACCTCTCCGGCCTGCAACGCCCCGGTGGCGACGAGGTGGAGCTGGCACTGTCGCTGCGGCGGCAGTCGGTGGCCGCGGCATGAGCGCCATGCAGCCGCAGCTGCCCGTGGACGGCCCGGACCCCGAACCGGACGACGTCCGGCCCGGCAGCGTCCCGGCCTCCGAGGAGGAACGTCGGGCACGCGCGGCCCTGTCCCGGGTCGTGGAACCGTGTGACGCAGAGGTCGCGGTGCTGGTGCACACACTCGGGCCCGTGGAGGCGATGCAGCGGGTGCGCTCGGGTTCCGGCACCCTGGCCCGGTTCGCCGGCCGGGTCCGCGCGCTCGACGTCTCTCGTGACCTCGAGGTGGCCTCGAAGGTCGGCGCGCGCCTGGTCGTGCCGGGTGACCCGGAGTGGTCCGAGCGGCTCGACGAGCTGCCGATCCCGCCGTGGTGCCTCTGGGTCGTCGGCCCCCTCGACCTGGTGGACGTGTGCGAGCGTTCCGTCGCGGTCGTCGGGGCGCGGGCCAACACCGCGTACGGAGAGCACGTCACCACCGACCTCGCCTCGGGGCTCGCCCGTCGTCGGTGGACGGTCGTGTCGGGTGCTGCCCTCGGCATCGACGCGGCCGCCCACCGAGGGGCGCTCGCCGTCGGCGGCTCCACCGTGGCCGTCGTCGCCGGCGGCGTGGACCGTCTCTACCCGGTGGCCAACGCGGCGCTGCTGCGGCGGGTCGCAGCCGAGGGACTGGTCGTGTCGGAAGCCGCACCGGGCGCCGCGCCGATGAAGTCGCGGTTCCTGTCCCGCAACCGCCTGATCGCGGCGTTGACCCGGGGGACCATCGTCGTCGAGGCGGACCTGAGGTCCGGCTCGCGCAACACCGTCACGCACGCCGAAGGACTCGCACGTCCCGTCGGTGCCGTACCGGGCCCGGTCACCTCCATGACGTCGGCCGGGTGCCACCAGGAGATCCGGAAGGGGCGAGCGGTCCTCGTCACCTCCGTCGACGAGGTCATCGACCTCGTCGGCACGATCGGGGCGGACGCGTGCGACGAGCCGCGCGCCGGCGACACCGAGGTCGACCGGCTCGCACCGGAGGACAAGGCGGTGCTCGAGGCCGTGCCGTACCGCCGTCCGGTCCCGCTCGACGTCATCTCGCGCGAGGCCGCGCGGGCACCGCTGTCGGTCCGGGCTGCGCTGGCCCGGCTCGAGGACGCCGGGCTCGTCATCGGTGAGGCCGGCACGTGGCGCAAGACCCCCACACCGCCCCGCCGGGTCCGGGCCGCCGAGTGAGCGCGCCCCGACGCGTCGCTTGCGGAGCGGCCGCTGATGCGTCATGGTGCCGGAGTGACGGGTGTGACCGCCGGGACCGCGGCAGGCGACGACGGCACCGTCACGCCTTCGGCGCCGCGTGGCGACGAGGGTCCGCCGTCGGTGGCCTCGGTCGAGGAGCTGCACGGTGAGGTGCTCCACGCCTTCTCCCGCCACCTCGGAGCCGAGAGGGGCCGCTCGGTCCACACCCGTCGGGCCTATCTGGGCGACGTCCGCCACCTGCTGGGCTTCGCGGCAGCTCGGGGCGTCACCGACGTCGCCGAGCTGCGGATCGGTGACCTGCGTGGCTGGCTCGGCGAGCAGGCGGACGGTGGCGCCGCGCGCGCCACGATCGCCCGCAGGGCCGCCGCCGCCCGCACGTTCCTCCGGTGGGCCGAGCACACCGGTCGGATCCCGTCGGACCCGTCGGTCCGGCTGGTCGCTCCCAAACGCACGTCCTCGCTGCCCGGTGTCCTCAAGCAGGGCGAGGCGAGCCAGCTGCTGAGCCTGGCCGCGACCCGCGCCGACGACGAGGACCCGATCCACGTCCGCGACCGTGCCGTGCTGGAGCTGCTGTACGCCAGCGGGATCCGGGTCGGTGAGCTCGCCGCCCTGGACGTGGACGACCTCGACCTCGGTCAGGGAACGGTCCGGGTCCTGGGCAAGGGCGCGAAGGAACGCATCGTCCCGTTCGGGGCGCCCGCAGCGAGCGCCCTCGAGGCATGGCTGACCGTCCGCCCGAGGCTCGCCGGCGAGCGCTCGGGGCCGGCCCTGTTCCTCGGCCGCCGCGGGCGGCGCGTCGATGCTCGGCAGGTGCGCAGCGTCGTCCACGAGCTGCTCTCGCACCTTCCCGAGGCCCCGGACCTCGGCCCGCACGGCCTGCGGCACAGCGCTGCCACGCACCTGCTCGAGGGTGGCGCCGATCTGCGCATGGTGCAGGAGATCCTGGGCCACGCCAGCCTGGCCACCACGCAGATCTACACGCACGTGTCGGTGGACCGGCTCCGGCGCAGCTACGAACAGGCCCATCCCCGAGCGTGACCGGCGTCCGACCGCCCCCTCAGCCGAGGGGAAGCAGGACGATGGGCGCCCGGCCGACGAAGGCCACCGGGTCGAGGTACTGCCGACCGCGCAGCACGCCCCAGTGCAGGCACGTCCGTGGCGAGCAGTGCCCGGGCGCGGCGGTCACCGTGCCGACCCGCTCGCCGCGAGCGACGGCCCCTCCGACCCCGACCGTGGCCGCGACCGGCTCGAAGGTGCTGCGCAGACCACCGGAGTGGGACACGACGACGACGCCCCGCCCGGCCAGCACGCCGGCCCACGTCACGGTTCCGGCCTCGGGGGACCGCACGGGCTGCCCGACCGTCGCTGCGAGGTCGACGCCGCGATGACCGGCGCCCCATGGCTCCTCGGGCGGGTCGAAGCGGCGCTCGACGACGGGATCAGGGTGCAGCGGCCAGGACCACGGGCCCTGGCGAACGGGCGCGGTTGCCGCCGGTGCGGGGGCCGACGTGGCGGCCGAGCGGGTCGGAGGCGGTGGGGCCGCCCAGGGTGCCGCACCCAGGGAGGCCGCGCCGACAGCGACGCCGGCCACGAGCGCGGACAGTGCAGAACCGAGGGCCATGCCTCCATCCTCGGCAGCGCACCGGCCGGCGCCCAGGCGCCGAGAGCCGGGCTGTGGACGACGTCCCGCCCGGCAGGTAGGTGTGGACGGCCGGCGGGGCTGGTGGTGCGGTCAGTGACCGGCGGCGGCGAGTCGGCGGCTGGCCTCGCGGAGCACCTCGTCCTTCTTGCAGAAGGCGAACCGGATCAGCGTCCGGGCTGCGTCCGCGTCGTCGTGGAACACCGAGACCGGCACGCCGACGACGCCGGCGAGGTCGGGGAGGCGTCGGGCGAACTCCAGTCCGTCGACAGCCCCCAGCGGAGCGGCGTCCGCGATGACGAAGTACGTGCCGCCAGGTCGGGCCACTGCGAGGCCCGACTCGGCCAGGGCAGAGCAGAGCAGGTCGCGCTTGGTCTGCAGCGACTCCCGCAGCGAGGCGTAGACGTCGTCACCGAGGCCGAGGGCCACCGCGACGGCGGGCTGGAAGGGACCGGACGCGACGAACGTGAGGAACTGCTTGACGGTGCGTGCGGCCGCCACGGCCGCGGCCGGTCCGGTGAGCCAGCCGACCTTCCAGCCGGTGGCGGAGAACGTCTTGCCCCCGGAGCTGATGGTGATGGTCCGCTCGGCCATGCCGGGCAGCGTCGCCATCGGCACGTGTTCGGCGCCGTCGAAGACGAGGTGCTCGTACACCTCGTCGGTGACGACCCAGGCGTCGTGCTCGCGCGCGAGCGAGGCGATGAGCTCGAGCTCGGCGCGCGTGAACACCTTTCCCGTCGGGTTGTGCGGCGTGTTGAGCAGCACGAGCCGGGTGCGGGCCGAGAACGCGGATCGCAGCGACGCCTCGTCGACCGCGAAGTCGGGGAAGCGCAGGACCGAGGTCCGACGCGTCGCGCCGGCAAGGGCGATCGTGGCGGCGTACGAGTCGTAGTACGGCTCGAAGGTGACGACCTCGTCCCCGGGCTCGCAGAGGGCGAGCACGACCGCCGCGATCGCCTCGGTGGCACCGGCCGTGACGAGCACCTCGGAGGCCGGGTCGACCCGTAGCCCGTAGAAGCGCTCCTGGTGGGCAGCGACGGCATCGAGCAGCTCGGGCACGCCCGGGCCGGGCGGGTACTGGTTGCGCCCGCCGTCGATGGCGGCCTTCGCCGCGTCGAGCATCTCGCGGGGACCGTCGGTGTCGGGAAAGCCCTGCCCGAGGTTGATGGCGCCGGTGCGAACGGCCAGCGCCGACATCTCCGCGAAGATCGTCGTACCGAACGGCGTCATGCGGGAGATCAGCGGTGAGCCCATGCGCCCGACCCTACCCAGCGCCGTGGTGGTCAGGAGCCGAGGCCGCAGGCGGTGACGCGGTACAGCGTGTAGTCGCCGACGGTGCGCACCTTCTCGACGCCGGGGTTGGCATCGAGGTCGGTGAGGCCCGAGGTGCGCTCGGGCAGGTCGAGCCAGTACACGTGCGGGGAGCCGATGGCCCAGCGGATGTCGTGCCGGGCGAGGGCGGCGCACACGTCCGGGCGGTGCTCGAGGTCGTCGAAGCCGGTCCCGATGACGATCTCGTCGCCCGTCGTCGGGATGGGCAGGGACCGGTAGAGCGTGTTCGTGCCGAAGAGGGCGAACATGAGCGGCGAGCCGTTCTCCGGCCGGCCGACGACGCCCTGCCCTGCGGGGATGTCGGCCGCGAGGCTGCGCAGCGCGTCCTGGGCCTCGAAGGACAGGATGACCTTCCTCGCCTCGCCCGGTCGGAAGAACCCGGCGAGCATCTGCCCACGGGTGTGCGCGCTCCAGACGACCGTGAGCAGGGGCAGGAGCGCGATCGCCACCAGGGCGGCGAGGGCCGGTCGCGTGCGCACCACCGGCAGCCGCAGCAGGAGCACCCGCAAGGCGGGTGCCGCCGCCGCGACGAGGACGACGCCGGGCACGGCCGCGAGCGACGCGAGCCGGACCTTGTCGTTGTACCAGTATCCGGTGATGAGCGCGGTCCACGTGGCGGTCGACGAGGCCGCCATGACGTAGAGCGCGACGGCGGCCAGCCACATGGCGACGACGGGGATCGCCGCACGCGCGCGCAGCAGGATCCACCCGATGCCGAGCACGATGAGCAGCAGGAGCCCCCAGAGCACCACGGAGATCTGCAGCCGTCCGCCGACGACCTCGACGAGGGCCGTCCAGACCGACACGCGCCCCGTCCACTCGTAGGACTGCGTCGACGCCAGCCGCGCCGACACCGTCGGTGCCACGACGAGCCCGCCCACGCCGACCGCGGCGACGACGACGAGGTCACGCGTCACGGTCCACCACGAGGCATGGCCGAGCCATCCGGCGCGCAGCCGCGCCGTGACGAACCACACGAGCGCGAAGACGACGAGCGCCACGAGCGCGTTGGGCTGCACGAGCGCCAGCCCGGGCAGGGCCACGGCGAACCCGAGCCACTGGCCGACGCGCCGGGACCGGGCCGCCTGGAGCATGAGGGCGAGCGCACCGGGCGTGAGGGCGTTGGCCATGAGGTTGGGCCACAGCACGCCCCAGCCGAGCAGGATCGTGGGGAAGGAGACGAACGCGGCGGACGCGAAGCCGGCCGCGTACGTGACGAGCCGCGAGGTTCCGAGCGCATGCCGCACGAGGGCGACACAGCCGAGCGGCCACACGAACGCGGCCAGCACGACGGTCGCCGCGTTGGTGCCGGCCAGGACGTGGGCTCCGCCCCACGGCAGCAGCGCGGTCGCGATCCAGGAGTGGAAACCGTTGGGGTAGAACGTCGGGTTGGCGACCGAGAAGTTGCCGGTCTCGAGGAACAGCCGGATGCGGTCGAGGTGGTAGACGGCATCGGGGCTGTCGACGAGCTCGTCCGGGCGTCCGATGGCCGGCAGGATCGTCACGAGCGCGATGACGACACCGATGACGAGGGCCACGACGGCATCGGGGTGTGGCCGCCCGAGAACGCGCCGGGCCGCCCCCACGTCGGGCTCCGGTCGCCCCGCCCGGCGCAGGACGCGGCGCGCGACGCCTGCGACGACCCACGCCGCCCCTGCCGCGACGACGGCGACGGCGAGGAGGGGGAGCAGCCCCCACCGGATGCCGACGCGCTGGACCACCGTGGTGGCGACGGCGACGACGGTGACCGACACGGCCGGGGCCACCGCGAAGGCCTCCATGCCGCGGGTGCCGAGGGCCCGCACGACGAGCCAGCCCGGCACGACGAGGACGGCGGTCAGGACGACGAGGACCGGGATCGTCTGGAACCAGCTGTCCCAACCCGTCGAGTTCGCCATGGCGGTCATTCTCGCCCGTCCGCGCGATTTCCCCGCAACCCGGGTCAGGCCGTACGATTGTCGGCGGTCACGTGTGCCCGCACACGCGACCGAATTCGCGCGTCTTCGTCCGGGCTCACGCCCGGGGCACGTCACGGCAGTCCCGACCACGTCGGGCGGGACGGGTCAAGGCGCCAGGAGTGCGGTTCGTGGAGGGCCGGGGAGACCCCGGTCGGACGCGTCGCCGCCTGACAACTGACAACACACACACAAGGAGGACACGGCATGGCCGTCGTCACCATGCGCCAGCTCCTCGAGAGCGGCGTCCACTTCGGGCACCAGACCCGTCGCTGGAACCCCAAGATGAAGCGCTTCATCATGACGGAGCGCAACGGCATCTACATCATCGACCTGCAGCAGTCGCTGACGTACATCAACAACGCGTACGACTTCGTCAAGGAGACCGTGGCCCACGGCGGCACGATCCTCTTCGTCGGCACGAAGAAGCAGGCCCAGGAGCCGATCGCCGAGCAGGCGACGCGCGTCGGCATGCCGTACGTCAACCACCGCTGGCTCGGTGGCATGCTCACCAACTTCCAGACGATCTCCAAGCGCCTCACGCGCCTCAAGGAGCTCGAGGAGCTGAACTTCGACGACGTGGCCGGCTCGGGCTACACGAAGAAGGAGCTGCTCATCCTCAAGCGCGAGAAGGACAAGCTCGAGAAGACGCTCGGCGGCATCCGCTCGATGTCCAAGGTCCCCTCGGCCGTGTGGATCGTCGACACGAAGAAGGAGCACCTCGCCGTCGACGAGGCGCGCAAGCTCGGCCTGCCGGTCATCGCGATCCTCGACACGAACTGCGACCCCGACGAGGTCGACTACAAGATCCCCGGCAACGACGACGCGATCCGCTCCGTCACGCTGCTGACGCGCGTCGTGGCCGACGCGGTCGCCGACGGCCTGGTCCAGCGCTCGTCCGGCAAGTCCGGTGGCGACGCCCAGGCCGAGGAGCCCCTGGCCGAGTGGGAGCGCGAGCTCTACGCGGACGCCGCTGCGGCCGACGCCGCCGAGGCCCCGGCCGAGGCAGCCACCGAGGCGCCCGCCGACGCGCCCGCCGAGGTCCCGGCCGAGGCCGTCGCCGAGCAGGCCTGAGCCTGCTCGGGACCGCCATCCAGTCGAATCCCACTGACGAAAAGAGCGATACAGAGCATGGCGAACTACACCGCCGCTGACATCAAGGCCCTGCGCGAGCAGACCGGCGCCGGCATGATGGACGTCAAGAAGGCGCTCGACGAGGCCGAGGGCGACCGCGCCAAGGCCGTCGAGATCCTGCGCGTCAAGGGCCTCAAGGGCGTCACGAAGCGCGAGGGTCGCACGACCTCCAACGGCCTCGTGACCGCCAAGGCCGAGGACGGCGTCGGCACCCTCGTCGAGGTCCTCTGCGAGACCGACTTCGTCGCCAAGGGCGAGAAGTTCATCGCCCTCGCCGACGAGGTGCTCGAGCAGGCCGTCGCGGCCAAGGCCTCGAGCGCCGAGGAGCTCCTCGCGAGCACGACGCCCGACGGTCGCACCGTCCAGCAGCTGCTCGACGACGCGAACGCGACGATCGGCGAGAAGATCGAGATCAAGCGCGTCGCCCGCATCGAGGGTGCCAACGTCGCGGCCTACCTCCACAAGACGAGCCCCGACCTGCCCGCGCAGATCGGCGTCCTCGTCGCGATCGAGGGTGGCGACGACCAGGTCGGGCGGGACGTCGCGATGCACGTCGCGGCCTTCAGCCCGACCGTCCTCACGCGGGACGAGGTCGCGGCCGAGACGGTCGAGAACGAGCGCCGCGTCGCCGAGGCCACGGCCCGCGAGGAGGGCAAGCCCGAGGGCGCCCTCCCGAAGATCGTCGAGGGTCGCGTCAACGGCTTCTTCAAGGAGAACGTCCTGCTCGAGCAGCCGTTCGCCAAGGACGCCAAGAAGTCCGTCGGCAAGGTCCTCGAGGAGGCCGGCGCGTCCGCGACGTCCTTCGCCCGCTTCCGCGTGGGTCAGTGACGTCCGCCTGACGACCCGCCCGGCGCCCGCCGCCGGCGCACCGACCGATGCCGGTCGCCCCACGAGGGGCGGCCGGCATCGGTCTGTCCGGGGGCTCCGTCCACGGCCCAGGGCCCACGGGCGACGGTGACCTTCACAGGATCTCCACACGTCGCACCGACGCCACCCGCGGGCCCGCTCCTAGAGTCAGGGGCATGAGCCAGGGGAACGATGCGCCGCCGGTCGCGACCGCGGGGGCGACGCTGCTCGTCGTCGAGGACGACCCGACGATCAACCAGGCCCTGACCGACCGGCTCGTGGCGGAGGGGTTCCGGGTCGTGCAGGCCCACGACGGGCCCAGCGCCGTGGCGCACCACGAGGAGCACCGGCCCGACCTCGTGCTCCTCGACCTCATGCTCCCGGGCTTCGACGGGCTCGAGGTGTGCCGCCGCATCCAGGCCCAGCGGCCCGTACCCGTCCTCATGCTGACGGCCCGTGCCGACGAGACGGACCTGCTCGTCGGCCTCGGCGTCGGCGCCGACGACTACGTGACCAAGCCGTTCCGGATGCGCGAGGTCGTCGCCCGGGTCCGGGCGCTGCTGCGGCGCGTCGAGCGCGCCCGCGAGCTGGCGTCGGCGCTGCCGGGGCCGCTCGTCCTCGGCGCGCTCTCGGTCGACCGCGGCAGCCGGCGCGTCACCGTCGACGGCGCCGACGTGCACCTGACTCCGCTCGAGTTCGACCTGCTCCTCGCGCTGTGGGCCGAACCCGGGGTCGTGCGCACCCGCGACGAGCTCATGCGGGAGGTGTGGGGGTGGGCCGACGCCGGCCGCACCCGCACGCTCGACAGCCACGTCAAGGCCCTGCGGGCCAAGATCGGCGGGGACCGTGTGCGCACCGTCCACGGGGTGGGGTACGCGCTCGGGGTGGACGAGCCGTGACGCCGCCCGCCGATCCGGCCACCGGCCCGGCCGCCGCCCCGCCCGCCGACCCTCACGTCCACCGGCACCCGCCGGTGAACCCCGAGCGGCCGCTCGACGGCATCCGCTCGGTCAAGGCCAAGCTGGGCCTGCTCGTCGGGGCCAGCATCGTGGCCGCCATCGTCGTGGCCGAGGTCGGTGACCGGTCGGGGGTGCCCGGCTGGCTCACGCTCCCGGTCACGGTCGCCGCGGCCCTGGGCGTCACCCAGTGGCTCGCGCGGGGGATGACCTCGCCCCTGCGGGAGATGACCGACGCGGCCGCCCGGATGGCCACCGGCGACTACTCCCGACGCGTCACGGCGTCCTCCTCCGACGAGGTCGGCACGCTCGCCAAGGCCTTCAACACCATGGCTGGCGACCTCGCGTCCGCGGACCAGCAGCGGCGGCAGCTCGTCGCCACCGTGTCGCACGAGCTGCGCACGCCGCTCGCGGCCCAGCAGGCGCTGCTGGAGAACCTCGTCGACGGCGTCGTGCGACCGGACGACGACGTCCTGCGCGCGGCGCTCGCCCAGGCCGAGCGGCTCGGGGCGCTCGTTGGCGACCTGCTCGACCTCAGCCGCCTCGACGGCGGAGCCGACCGTCTCACCCTGGGGACGGTCCGCGTCGCCGACCTCGTCCGACGGGCGGTGGGGGAGGTCGGCGTCGGCGCGCCGGGCGGGCTCGGGCAGGGGCGACGCGTGCGGCACGAGGTGTCGCTCGAGCCGGCCGACCTGACGGTGACCGCTGACCCGGCGCGGCTCGCTCAGGTGCTGGCCAACCTGCTCGACAACGCGGCGCGGCACAGCCCCGAGGGCGGGACCGTCACGGTCCGCGCCGGCGAGGAGGGCGCCGACCGTTGGTGGCTCGAGGTGGCCGACGAGGGGCCCGGGATCCCGCCGGAGCGCGCGGAGCGCGTCTTCGACCGGTTCGGTTCCGGCGAGGACGCAGGCGGCGGGACCGGCATCGGTCTGGCCATCGCCAGCTGGGTGTGCGAGCTGCACGGCGGGTCGATCGCGGCGCTTCCCTCCGACCCCGGGCGGCCCGGGGCCCGCGTCCGTGCCGTCCTGCCTCGTCACCCGAATGTCGTTGCGCCCGAACCAGACCCACGTCCGAAGGAGACCGTCATGTCGTCGTCCGTTCCCGTCCCGTCCACGGCCGGGGCACCGGGTGCTCCGGTGGCGACGCGGCCGGCGTCGCCGCCCGGGCCGCTCGTCGACACCCTCTTCGGTGACCTGTGGCCCGAGACCGGGCTGGGGCCACAGACCCGGCTGCTGCTCGCCTCCCTCGGGGTCGGCGTCCTCGCCGCGGTCCTCCTGCCGTACCGCAACCTCGGGGTCGCGTTCTGCGTGGTCCTGCTCCTCGGCGGCGCCCTCCTGTGGCACACGAGCGAACGGCGCCGCACGCCCTGGGGCATCGCGACGACGGTCGTCGGCGCCGGGCTGGCCACGCTCGCCGTCCTCCGGGCCGCCGAGTGGCTCACGGTCCTGGCCGTCATCGTCGGCGTCGTGCTGACCGCCACCGCACTCACCGCCGCCAGGGGGCTGCCGGCGATCGTCGCCGGCGTCGCGTCGTGGCCGCTCGCGGCCCTGCGAGGGCTGCCGCTCCTCGGACGGACCGTCGCCGCCACGAGCCGGGTGACGGTCCTGTGGCCCGTCGTGCGCACCGCCGCCCTCTCGCTCGTCGCGCTCGTCGTGTTCGGCGGCCTGTTCGCCTCCGGTGACGCCGTCTTCGGGTCGTGGGCCGGCCACCTGGTGCCCCAGATCGCCTGGGACGGCCTCGTCGTCCGGTTCTTCGTCGGGTTCGTCGTGGGCGGGGCCCTGCTGGCAGCGACCTATGTCGCCCTCAACCCGCCGCAGGTCGGGCGGGTCGTCCTGCCCGCCGGTCGTCCCGTGGCGCGGCTCTGGGAGTGGGTCGTGCCGGTCGCTCTCGTCGTCCTCCTGTTCGTGGCCTTCGTCGTGGCGCAGGCCGCGGCCCTCTTCGGCGGGCACGACTACGTCCAGCGCACGACCGGCCTGACGTACGCCGACTACGTCCACCAGGGGTTCGGGCAGCTCACTGCCGCAACGCTGCTCATGCTGGTCACCGTCGCCATCGCCGTGCGCAAGGCGCCCCGCGCGAGCGCTCGCGACCGGCTCCTGCTGCGCGTCGTGCTCGGTGCACTCTGCGCCCTGACGCTCGTCGTGGTCGCGTCGGCGCTGCACCGCCTGGACCTCTACCAGCAGGCCTACGGCTTCACCGTGCTGCGCCTGCTCGTCGTGGCGTTCGAGCTGTGGCTGGGGCTGCTCGTCGTGCTCGTCGTCGTGGCCGGTGTCCGGCTCGAGGGCTGGTGGCTGCCGCGCGCCGCGCTCATGTCGATGGCCGCGTTCGTCCTCGTCGGCGGCCTCGCCAACCCGGAGGCGTGGGTCGCCCAGCGCAACTTCGACCGCTACGCGGTGACCGGCGCGCTCGACGCCGCCTACCTGTCGACCCTGGGGCCGGACGCGGCACCGACGATCGTCGCGGGCCTGCCGAGGGCCGTGGCGTCGTGCATCGTGCAGCCCGACCCGACGGCTCGTGACGACGCCCTCGCGTGGAACCTCGGACGGTCCCGGGCCGCGGCCCTGGCGGTCCAGGCGCCCTCGGGTGCGGAGGCAGCCAGGTGCGCCGCCCTGCTGGCCAGGGGCCTGCACCACTGAGGCAGGATGGCCGGGTGCGTCGCGACATCGCCGAGCGCTTCGAGCTCGACCCGGCCCTGACCCACCTCAACCACGGCGCGTTCGGTGCGGTTCCGCGGGCCGTCCGCGAGGCCCAGGACCGGGCCAGGGCCAGGATCGAGGGCGCCCCGATGCGGGCCTTCCGCGACGAGCTGCCCGACGCCCTGGCAGCCGCGCGGCGGGAGGCGGCCGCGTTCGTCGGGGTGACCCCGGACTCCACGGCCCTCGTCCGCAACGTCACCGAGGCCGTCGGCGTCGTCCTGCAGGGGCTCGACGTCGGCCCCGGCGACGAGGTCGTCGTCAGCGACCACGGGTACCTCACGGCCGGCTGGTCCGCCCAGGCGCGGGGGGCGAGTCTGCGCACCGCCTCCTTCCCGGTGGACGCCGCGCCGGACGACGTCGTCGCGGCCCTCGCCGCCGCGGTCACCGGCCGGACCCGGCTCGTCATGATCGACCACATCACCTCGCCGACGGCGCTCGTGCTGCCCGTCCGCGAGGTCGCGGCCGCGGTCGCCCCGGTCCCCGTCCTCGTCGACGCCGCGCACGTCCCGGGGGCGCTCCCGGGCACGGACGTCGAGTCCCTCGGCGTGGCGTTCTGGGCCGGCAACCTGCACAAGTGGTCCTACACGCCTCGCGCCGCGGCGACGCTCTGGGTGGCGCCGGAGCACCGCGACCAGATGCGTCCGCTCGTGACGTCGTGGAGCCACGGCCTGCCCTTCCCCGAGCGGTTCGACCTGCAGGGCACCGTCGACCACTCGGCCTGGTTGGCCGTGCCCGACGGCCTCGCAGCCTGGCACGCCTTCGGCGGCTGGGACCAGGTGGAGCGCAACGCGCAGCTGCTCGTCCGTGGTGCCGAGCGCGTTCGCGTGGCCCTCGGCACCGCGATTCCACACGGCGGCCTGCCGTCGGCTCCGTGCCTGCGCCTCGTGGCCCTCCCGGAGGGGGTGGCCACGACCACCGAGCACGCCGAGGCCCTCTGGCAGGCGCTGCACGCGGCGGGTTTCGTCGTGCCGCCCGTCGCCTTCGGCGGACGCGGCTACCTGCGCCTGGCCGCCGCCCCGTACAACGACGAGGACGACTACGCGCGGCTCGCCGAGGCGCTGCCGGCGATCGTGCGGCCCTGACGACGCCCCTTCGAGGGGTCCGGACGGGCCGGGTCAGGGCTCGATGCGGTCGATGCGGATCGGATGTGGAAAGATCGACCGACCCTGCGAACGCATCCCCCGAGGAGGCCCCGCGCCCATGACCGACGCCCACCCCACCCCGTTCCACCGGGTCCTCCTCAAGCTCTCCGGAGAGGTCTTCGGGGGTGGCCGCATCGGTCTGGACCCGGCCGTCGTCGCCGGGATCGCCAGGCAGATCGCCGAGGCCGTGCGCGGCGGCGTCCAGGTCTCGGTCGTCATCGGCGGCGGGAACTTCTTCCGCGGTGCCGAGCTGCAGCAGCGCGGCATGGACCGCACCCGGGCCGACTACATGGGGATGCTCGGCACCGTCATGAACTGCCTGGCCCTGCAGGACTTCCTCGAGAAGGAGGGCATCGAGACGCGCGTCCAGTCCGCGATCGCGATGCAGCAGGTCGCCGAGCCGTACATCCCGCGGCGCGCCATCCGCCACCTCGAGAAGAACCGTGTCGTCATCTTCGGCGCGGGTGCCGGCATGCCGTACTTCTCCACCGACACGGTCAGCGCCCAGCGTGCCCTCGAGACCAAGTGCGACGCCCTCCTCATCGCCAAGAGCGGCGTCGACGGCGTCTACACCGCCGACCCGAAGACCGACCCCACCGCGACGAAGTACGACACGCTGACCTTCGAGGAGGGCCTCGCGAACGGTCTGCGCATCGTCGACGCCGCTGCGTTCAGCCTCTGCATGGAGAACAAGCTGCCGATGGTCGTCTTCGGCATGGAAGGCGCCGGAAACATCACCCGTGCCCTGCTCGGTGAGAGGATCGGCACGCTGGTCACCAACGCCTGACCGGCTGGGCTGCGCCCCGCCGGCGCCGGCCCACGCCACGGACCATCCCCAGACACGCCAGCCACCCGCTCACGAGGGACGAGGAAGCCACACCGCCATGATCGAAGAGACGATGTTCGAGGCCGAGGAGAAGATGGACAAGGCCGTCGAGGTCCTCAAGGAGGACTTCGCGGGCATCCGCACCGGCCGGGCCAACCCGGGCCTGTTCAACAAGCTCACCGTCGAGTACTACGGCGCGCCGACCCCGCTGCAGCAGCTCGCCTCGTTCCAGAACCCCGAGCCCCGCACCATCCTCGTCATCCCGTTCGACAAGTCGGCCATGCACGCGATCGAGAAGGCCATCCGCGACTCGGACCTGGGTGTCAACCCGAGCAGCGACGGCAACCAGATCCGGTGCGTCATGCCGGAGCTGACCGAGGAGCGCCGGCGCGAGTACATCAAGCTCGCCCACGGCAAGGCCGAGGACGCGCGCGTCTCGGTGCGCAACATCCGCCGCAAGGCCAAGACCGACATCGACAAGCTCGTCAAGGACGGCGAGGTCGGCGAGGACGACGGCACCCGCGCCGAGAAGGAGCTCGACGGCCTGACCAAGAAGCACACCGACCTCGTCGACGGTCTCGTCAAGGCCAAGGAGGCCGAGCTGCTCGAGGTCTGACCTCGCGGCTCCAGCCATGATGACGACCGACTCGCCGTCGGAGCCCGCGGACCGCCAGTCCGCGGCGCACCCGGCCGACGGCGGCGACGGGCTCCTCGAACCCGTGCCCTACGACCCCGCCCTCGACGACGTCGCCGGCCTGCCCGCCGGCGACGTCATCGAGAAGCGCCCGAGCCGCGCGGGCCGTGACCTGCCGGCGGCGATCGGCGTCGGCCTCGGTCTCGGTGTCGTCATCGTCGCGTCCCTGACGCTGTGGAAGCCGTCCTTCCTCGTCGTCGTCGTGCTGGCGGTGGGCGTCGGTATCTGGGAGATGCGCGGCGCCCTGCGGCACGCCGGCGTCCGGGCGCCGATCGTGCCGGCGCTCGCCGGGGCGGTGGGCATGGCGTGGGCGGCGTACGTCCACGGCCCGGGTGCGCTCACCGTCGCGTGGGCGCTGACCTGTCTGGCCGTGGTGCTGTGGCGCGGCACCGGGCGTCTCGACGGCGCCGGGCGGGACGTGCTCGGAGGCGTGTTCGTCGCCACCTACCCGACGTTCCTCGTCGGCTTCGCCATCCTCCTCCTCGCGCCCGAGGACGGTGTCGGGCGCATGTTCGTCTTCCTCATCACGACGGTGTGCAGCGACGTCGGCGGCTACGCCGCGGGGGTGCTCTTCGGCCGGCATCCCATGGCACCGACGATCAGCCCGAAGAAGTCGTGGGAGGGCTTCGCCGGCTCGGTCGTGCTGTGCGTCGTCGGCGGTTCGCTGACCGTCCACTTCTTCCTCGGCCACGCGTGGGTCATCGGCGTGCTGCTCGGGGTGGGGGTGGCCGTGGCGGCGACCGTCGGTGACCTCATGGAGTCGCTCATCAAGCGCGACCTCGGCATCAAGGACATGTCCAACATCCTGCCGGGGCACGGCGGCATCATGGACCGCCTCGACTCGCTCGTCGTCGTCGCGCCCGTGGTGTGGACCGTGCTGACGCTGCTCGCCGCCCAGCCGTCCTGACCGGCTGGGTCGTTTTGACTCGGCCTGCGAGAATGGCTGTCGTCATGACCGAGACCTCCGTGCCCCTGCCCGAGCCCACCACCGCACGCCCCGAGCCGGGCCAGCTGACCTTCCGGGCCCCGCGTCGCGGCAAGCCGCCGCGCCACCTCGCCGACCTCTCGCCGGCCGAGCGCAAGGATGCGGTGGCCGCGCTCGGCCACCAGGGGTTCCGGGCCCGGCAGCTGTCGACGCACTACTTCGAGCGGCTCGTCGACGACCCCGAGCAGATGACCGACCTGCCGAAGGGCGTCCGGTCCGAGCTCGTCGCCGACCTGCTGCCCACCCTGCTGACGCCGGTCGTGCAGCGCGTCGCCGACGACGGGCAGACCCTGAAGTACGCCTGGCGCCTGCACGACGGCGCCATCGTCGAGTCGGTCCTCATGCGCTACCCGAAGCGCGTCACCATCTGCATCTCGAGCCAGGCCGGGTGCGGGATGAACTGCCCGTTCTGCGCCACCGGCCAGGCGGGACTGACCCGCAACATGTCGGCGGCCGAGATCGTCGAGCAGGTCGTGTGGGCGGCCCGCGCGCTGCGCCGCGGCGAGCTGGCCGGCGGCGGCGACGCGGACCGCGAGCACCCGCTGCGCGTCAGCAACGTCGTTTTCATGGGCATGGGTGAGGCGCTCGCCAACTACAAGGCGGCCATCGGGGCCATCCGACGCCTCACCGACGCGGCGCCGGACGGCCTGGGCATGTCGGCGCGCGGCATCACGATGTCGACCGTGGGGCTCGTGCCGGGCATCGACAAGCTCGCCGCCGAGGGCATCCCGGTGACGCTCGCGCTCTCGCTCCACGCCCCCGACGACGAGCTGCGCGACGAGCTCGTGCCGATCAACACCCGGTGGAAGGTCGACGAGGCCATCGACGCGGCCTACCGCTACTTCCAGACCACCGGCCGACGCGTCTCCATCGAGTACGCCCTGATCCGCGACATCAACGACCAGGGGTGGCGGGCCGACCTGCTCGGCGAGAAGCTCGCCGCGCGGGGACGCGGCTGGGTGCACGTCAACCCGATCCCCCTCAACCCGACGCCGGGCTCGAAGTGGACCGCCTCGCGCCCCGGCGTCGAGCAGAACTTCGTCGAGCGTCTCCGGGCCCACGGGGTCCCGACGACGATCCGCGACACCCGCGGTCAGGACATCGACGGCGCCTGCGGGCAGCTCGCCGCCGCCACCGCCTGAGTCGGACGGCCCCGGGTCACTCCTGCAGCCGCGCCAGCGCCGCGGCGGGGTCGACCCCGAGGTCGGACGCGACGAGCCGGATCAGCGACTCGGTCTCCTCGGCGCAGGCGGCGCACCCGCGCAGGTGCACGAGCATCTCGGGCAGCTGCCGGGTCTGCGGGTGCTCGACGAGAGCCTCGGCGTACCGGTCGGCGAGGTCGAAGCAGTCCTCGCACGACAGCCAGGGCTCCGTGTCCAGGCTCAGCGCCCGGGCGTCGTCGGGCGTGAGGCGCCGTGGTGTGGAGGTCATCGTGTCTCCCCGGTGGCGGGTGTCAGGTGTCCGGTGGCGGTCAGGTGGTCCCGGATCCGCGACCGGGCCACGTGCAGCGTCTTGTAGAGCGCGCCTCGCGTCGTGCCCAGCCGCTCGGCGAGGACGTCGATCGGTACGTGGTCGACGAGCAGCGCCACGGCGATCCGGCGCTGGTAGGGCGTGAGCGCGAGCGCGAGCGCCGATGCCACGGCGGCAGCGAGGTCGGCGGCCTCGGCGTGGTGCTCCGGACCGGGGGCGGCATCGACCCACGTCGCGTCGTCGGGCAGGCAGACCTCGCGCGTGGCCCAGGCCTGCCGGCGAACCTCGTTGGCGGCGTGCAGGATGCCGAACTTGTAGGCCCAGGTCGTGAAACGGCTGCGGCCCTCGAACGTGTCGAGCTTGGCGAGCACGTCCACGAGCGCGTCGTCGGCCGCACACTCCGCCACTCCCTCGAGAGTTGCCGCGCCGGCGTGGGGCAGCTGGCCGCGCAGGTGCCACACCTGGTGGCGGGCGGCCTTGAGCACGAACGAGTGCAGCTCGCGCAGGGCCTCGTCACGCCGAGGACCGGTAGCGGTGAGGTCGGCGACCCAGTCGCGGGACACCGGGCGCGGGACCGGGCGCGGGACCGCGCCGGGTGACCGCCCGGCGTCGACGGCCGGGTGCAGGGCGCCGTTCGGGTCGGCGATCGTCACGACGACCATCCTTCCGGGGAGAGGATGCGTGCGGCAAGGACCGGTGGGCAGCCTCGGTCGACGAGCTGCAGGACGGCGTGCACGTCGACGCGTCGGTCCGCGGCCAGCCGGCCGGCGAGGTCGGCGTCGAAGCCGGCCTCGAGCAGGCGGCACCGGCGCCACGTCGTCACGTCGACCGGCGGCCCCACCGGTCCGCAGCCCGGGTGGCGACGGGTCGGATGGATGGTCATACCGGGTTGGTGTCGCTCGACGCGGCCGTCTTACCGGACCGGCCGGGCTCCACCACGGGGTCGCGGAGGACCGGCGGTAAGGCCCGCACCCCGGCCCGACACCAACAGGGTGTCGCGGCGAACGGTGCCCCGAGCCCCACGTACGGGGCGGGACGGCATCGACGCCGTGGGCCCGTGCATCACCTCATACGAGAACCAAGGAGTGCCCATGTCCAGCACCCACGCCATCCCGACGCGTCCCGGCAGCGGGGACGCCACAGCGGCCGCCGCACGCCGGGATCCGGCCCGCCAGGCGTTCCTCGTCCTCCGGACCGCGTTCACCGTCGCGCCGATCATCTTCGGCGCCGACAAGTTCGCCCACCTGCTCGTCGACTGGGACCGGTACCTGGCCCCACCGATCGCGCACCTGTCGCCGTTCAGCGTCCACCAGACCATGTACGTGGTCGGTGTCGTCGAGATCGTCGCCGGGGTCGTCGTGGCGGTGTGGCCTCGGATCGGGTCGCTCGTCGTCGCGGCGTGGCTGGCGGGCATCATCGTCAACCTGCTGCTGATCCCGGGCTACTACGACGTCGCGCTGCGCGACTTCGGGCTGTTCCTGGCCGCGGTCGCGCTGAGCCGCCTCGCCGTCGCCTACGACCGGCGGCCCCTGCCGTGGGCGCGGGGACACGCCCGGTCCTGACGCCGCTGCGGTCGCGCGCCGGCGATGTGCCCGGCGTCACGACCGCTCGTCCGTCCCAAGGGTCACCTCGGCGCACCGGCTCTGGCGCGGAGGCGACCCCGACGGCACAGTGAGGCCATGACCACCGACGGCATCGATGCCACGTCCGCCTTCGAGGCCTACCGCGAGCTGCACGCGTCGAGCCTGCGCGACCCGGAGGGGTTCTGGGCCCGGGCCGCCCGGGCCGTCGACTGGGTCACGCCGCCGACGCGCGTGCTCGACGACTCCCGGCCGCCCTTCTACCGCTGGTACCCGGACGCCGAGCTCAACGTGTGCCACAACGCCCTCGACCGGCACGTCGCCGCAGGACGCGCCGACCAGCCGGCGCTGCACTACGACTCACCCGTCACCGGGACGAAGGCGACCCTGACGTACGCCGACCTCCTCGACCGGGTCGCCCGCTTCGCCGGGGCGCTGGCCGGGCTCGGGGTCGAGAAGGGCGACCGCGTCGTCATCTACATGCCGATGGTGCCCGAGGCGGTCGTCGCGATGCTCGCCTGCGCCCGCCTCGGCGCCGTGCACTCGGTCGTCTTCGGCGGCTTCGCCCCGCAGGAGCTCGCGGCACGCATCGAGGACGCCGAGCCGAAGGTCGTCGTCTCGGCCAGCTGCGGCATCGAGCCCTCCCGCGTCGTCGAGTACAAGCCGATGCTCGACGCCGCCCTCGACCGAAGCAGCCACAAGCCGGAGTCGGTCGTCGTCCTGCAGCGCGAGCAGCGGCCGGCGGCGGTGGGGGAGCGCGACACCGAGTGGGAGGAGATGACCTGGGACGAGGTCGTCGCCGACGCGGAGCCGGCCGACTGCGTCACCGTCGCGGCCACCGACCCGCTCTACATCCTCTACACGTCCGGCACGACGGGGCGGCCCAAGGGCATCTACCGCGACTGCGGCGGGTACGCGGTCGCGCTGCGCTGGTCGATGGAGCACGTCTACGACGTCCGTCCCGGCGAGACGATGTTCACGGCCAGCGACGTCGGCTGGGTCGTCGGCCACTCCTACATCGTCTACGGTCCGCTGCTCACCGGCGCCACGACCGTCCTCTACGAGGGCAAGCCCGTCGGGACGCCCGACGCCGGCGCCTTCTGGCGCGTCATCGCCGAGTACGGCGCCGTGTGCCTCTTCACCGCCCCGACGGCCTTCCGGGCGATCAAGAAGGAGGACTCCGCGGCGGCCAAGGTCTCCGAGCACGACCTGCGCCGGTTCCGCACCCTCTTCCTCGCCGGCGAGCGGCTCGACCCCGACACGTACGAGTGGGCCTCGGTGGCGCTCGGTGTCCCGGTCGTCGACAACTGGTGGCAGACCGAGACCGGCTGGCCCATCGCCGCCAACCCCACGGGGATCGCGCTGCTGCCCATCAAGCCGGGCTCGCCGACCGTCGCGGTGCCCGGCTACGACGTCCGCGTCCTCGACGGCGAGGGGCACGAGGTGCCGGCCGGGACGGAGGGCGCCATCTGCATCAGGCTGCCCATGCCGCCCGGAACCCTGCCCACGCTGTGGCGCGACGACGACCGGTACGTGTCGTCCTACCTGTCGGCCTACCCCGGGTACTACCTCACCGGCGACGGCGGCTATCTCGACGAGGACGGCTACCTGTTCGTCATGGGCCGCACCGACGACGTCCTCAACGTCGCCGGGCACCGCCTGTCCACCGGCTCGCTCGAGGCGGCGCTCGCCGGGCACGAGGCCGTCGCGGAGTGCGCCGTCATCGGCGTCCACGACGATCTCAAGGGGCAGGTGCCGCGCGCCCTCGTCGTGCTCAAGTCGGGCATCGACGGCGACGTCGAGGGGGAGCGGATCCGGCGCGAGCTCGTGGACCGCGTCCGGGCCGAGGTCGGACCCGTCGCGGCGCTGCGCCGCGTCGACATCGTGCCCGCGCTGCCCAAGACCCGCTCGGGCAAGATCCTCCGCAAGACGATGCGCGAGATGGCCGATGGCAAGGACGCCGTGGTACCGGCGACGATCGAGGACGCATCGGTCCTCGACGCCCTCGCCCCGGTGCTCACGGGCCCTGCCCAACGGCCTGAGTGACCTCCCGCCACAACCGCGCCGTGGCGCAGTTGTGGCAGGCCGATCGTGCCCTGAGCGGTCCAGAATCGCGCCGTGGCGCGGTTGTGGCGGGCCGATCGTGCCGTGAGCGGTCGAGAATCGCGCCGTGGCGCGGTTCCGGTCAGGTGTCCGCGGCGGGACCGGCGGCGAGGGTATCCGGCACCTCCTCGATGTCGTCGACGAGGTGCACGGCGCCGGCCATCCGGCGGTCGGCGGCGAGCGCGTGCAGCGTCGGCCAGACCGGCACCTCGACCGACCACTGCCGGCGCCCGACGAGCACGAGCGGCGGCAGGTGCGCGTCGTCGAGGGCGTAGTACAGCGGCGTCACGGCCTGGAAGATCTCCTGCACCGTGCCGGCGGCACCGCCGAGCACGACGACGCCGGCCGTGCTGCGGGCGAGCAGCCCCTCCTCGCGGATCGCGTTGGAGAAGTACTTGGCCACGGCGTCGCAGAAGACGTTCGGCGGCTCGTGCCCGTAGAACCACGTCGGGATCCCGAGCGAACGGGCCGTCGGCCCGAGCGACTCCGTCGGCAGGGCCGGCTCGTCGCCCAGCAGGTCGCTGCGCACCGCGAGGGCGAGGCGCGCCCAGTGGGTGACCGACGGCCGGAACGTCGGCACGGCGGCGAGCCGGCCCAGGGCATCGTCGAGGTCGGCGGCGTCGCGGCACAGCGCGCCGAGGTTGACCGCCTCCATCGCTCCCGGACCGCCCCCGGTGGCCACGACGTGCCCGTCGGCGGCCAGACGGTGCCCGAGCCGGGCCGCGGCCGCGTACGCCTCGGTCCCGCGCTCGACGCGGTGGCCACCCATGACGCCGACGACCGAGCGTCCCGCGACCAGCTCGTCGAGCTCGTCGGTCACGGTGTCGTCGTGGATCGCCCGCACGAGCGTGCAGTAGGCGTCGGTGCGCAGGCGGGCGTCACGGAACCAGCGGTAGGCCCGCGCGTCGGGCGTCGCGTCGTAGCCGCTCTCGAGCCCCGCGTAGAGGTCCTCGGGCCGGTACAGGCCGCGCCACGGGTCGACGGGCGCGTCGGCGATGCCGGGGAACACGATGGCGCCGCGGCGCAGCAGCACCTCGGTGACCTCGATCGGCACCGTCCCGCCGAGCACGACCAGGCCGGTCAGGTCGGCGTGCTCGGCGAACCGCTGCGCGTAGCCGGTGAGGTCGAGCCCCTGCAGGCGCAGCCCCCCGAGCGGCGACCCGGCGTCGAGGTGGTCGTCCAGGGCCTCGAGGCTCTCGATCTCCATGGCGTCATCCTGCCGTGGCCGTCGCTCCGGGCGTGGACGCGGCACCGACACCGGCGCCGGGTTTGCGAGGATCGCGAGGTGCTCGCCGTCCTCGAGGGTTTCGCCACGATCGCCGTCATCGTCGCGGTCGGCTGGCTCCTCGCCGACCGCCGCATCCTCGACGAAGGCGCCCAGGTCACCCTCTCGCGGCTGGCCTTCCACGTCGCCTCGCCCGCGCTGCTGCTCACCGTCATGCAGCGCACATCGCTCGACGCCGTCCTGTCGGCCAACCTCGTCACGTCGCTCATCAGCTTCGCGGTCGTCGTCGTCCTCTACCTGACGATCGCCCGGTTCCGTTGGGCCGGAGGGACGCTCGGGTCCCGGCTCGTCGGCAGCCTGTCCGCCGCGTACGTCAACGCCGGCAACCTCGGCATCCCCATCGCCCTCTACGTCCTCGGCGACGTCGCGTGGGTCGCCCCGACGCTGCTCATGCAGCTGCTCGTGATCACGCCGGTCTACATGGCCCTGTTCGACAGCGACGCCCGCGGCGAGCGGCCGAGGCTGCTGCGGTCCCTGCGACGGATGTTCAGCAACCCGATCACGCTCGGCGCCGTCGCCGGGCTGCTCATCGCGGTGTTCGACGTGCACCTGCCGCGGGTCGTCGCCGACCCCGTCGACCTGCTCGGACGGATGGCCGTGCCGTCCATGCTCGTCGCGTTCGGCATCTCGCTGCGGCGTGGTCCGCGGCCGGCGACGGGCGGGGCGGCAGAGCACGTGTGGGCCATCGTCGGCATCAAGGTGCTGCTGATGCCGGCGGTCGCACTCGCCGTCGGCCTGGCCCTGGGCCTGCGTGGCGACGCGCTCTTCGCCGTCGTCGTCACGGCCGCGTTGCCGACGGCCCAGAACATCTTCACGTACGCGGTGCGCTACCGCCGAGAGGTCAACCTCGCCCGCGACGTCATCTTCGTCAGCACGTTCGCCTCGATCCCGGTCATCCTCGCGATCGCGGCCCTCTTCCACGGCCTCGCCGGCGTCTGACCAGCAGGCGTGCCGGGACCGCCCGGCGCCCCGACCGCCCGGCCGCCGACCCCGGCCGGCTCGCGGATCGCCCCGGCGGTGCAACACACCGAACAGCTGCCAGGGACCCCGGGAATACCCGTGCGGTGTTGGCGACTGCTCGGTGTGTTGCCTGTCTCTTATACACATCTGACGCTGCCGACGACGGA